>JAOZLM010000003.1 GCA_029934815.1 Desulfocapsa sp.
CTACTGTGAATCGTCAGATGTGATCATGACAACCACACTTGGCCTGTGCCTCGTAACATGACTCCGTTAGGCGGTGTTGCGGTTTACTCAGCTCTCTGTAGCCGTCCTGGATTGAATCTTGAATTTTTCCATCTTATCTATGTAATAAGCGGTGTCCTTCTCCAGATCAAGATGGTCTTCTTTAATTTGTACTCCCGTGCCATTGAGGACTTCGAAAGATAAACTTTTTGCATCCATCCCAAAATGTTCTTTGGCAATAACGACAAAATATTTACCATAGACCCTGAATAAGAGAGTATCTGGATAGCGTTGCTCCAGCTCTACTGCAAACTTCTGCATCAGGATATTTCCCTTTTCCCAGCCCTGCTGTTTATTATACTGCTGCAGGTTTTGTATATGGAGACTGTGCAGGCAGTGGTATTCATGTAGTTCTTTGTTGTTTCGGAGGATAACCTGCAGGTAGTCTTCATTATAAAGTCCTGTTATTTTATCACCAAAAAAGTAGGAAAACCTGCGCTGTTCCACCTGGGTTTTTGGCAACTGGGTGATGGCCTCCGGCGCTTTGACATTTTGAAATACCTTTAGCGCTGCAACAACAACATCAGGGTCAAACTGACTTCCACTCAACTGTTTTAATTCGTTCAGGGCTTCCTGGATACTCTTCCTTGATTTATAGATACGGTTGGTGGTCATGGCATCAAAAGCATCGGCAACCACAATAATTCTCGAAAGTGGTGGTATATCTTCCCCCTGAAGACGATCCGGATATCCCATGCCATCATAGCGTTCATGGTGATGGCGTATGATCTTTGCAAGATCTTGATACATGGCAACCTTGGTAAGCATATCGTATCCTGCGGAAGCGTGAAGCTTGATAAGGTCATAGTCTAGCGCAGAAAGCTTTCCGGGTTTCAGCAGTACAGAATCCGGAGTGGCAATTTTCCCTATATCATGAAGAGTGGCGGCTCTCTGAAGGATGCTTGTCTGTTTTTCATTCAAACCCATTTCATGCGCCAGCAAAGTACAGTAATGCGCTACCCGCACTGTGTGACCAGCAGTATAGGTGTCCCGTTGATCAATCATGTTGACAAAGGAAAGAATGGTCTCTTCGTAGTTTTCAGTACGCTCCTTTTCGAGTTTGTCTACCTTTTCTCTACGTTTAAAGGAACCTATGGCAAAACCGATATCACCGGCCAGTTCCTCAAGCATGGCGATCTCTTCATGCTCAAAACCCTCCAGGCGCATAGTGTAAACGCAGAGAACACCAAGTGGGGAACTGTGTGTGTCGCTACACAGCGGCAAGGCAACAATTGCACGGTATCTTGCGGCAACTGCTCCGTCATTCCTCGACGCTGTAATGGGTATGACACGGCTCTTTTCAATAAGTATAGTCTTGTTGTCCTGTATGCATTGAGCAGCAGGGCTTGCTGAAAAAGGGTCCTCTGAGCCGTGTGGATCATAGGGCAAATCACCCGGAAATTTGATAGAATCATCTGTGCTGAAAACAGCGTCAACCATGCCGTCCTGTAGGTGGCCAATCCAGATATTGCCATAATGGCTATGTTCGCCAAGAACTGTACATGCCTCCTGGAGAAGATCTTCCATATTTGTTGCTGAAAGAAGCAAACCATTAATCTTCGAGACAGTATTCATGATTTCACGAAGATACAGCTCCTGGTCCAGAAGAATATGGACTTTATTGGTTCGCTGCTTAACCTTTGTCTCCAACGTTCTATTGAGTTCGTCTACTTCCATATTTTTCTGCTGGAGACTTCTGTTAAGCTGAAGAATATACAACGCAGTAAGTGAAACTGTGATGAGTAGAAACAGCAACAGGCTTAGTTGTCGCCAGTAACGCCTGAGCACATCAAAAAAAGTAAACTGGCCGAAATCGGCATAAGGGCCGATACGTAATTCAAGAAGACATTCGTGGACAGACTGGTAATTAAGTGGCACTGTCCAGCCTGCACTTTTACTTGCTTTGGCAGCAGGCTCATTTGAATCCATAACCAAAAGGGCTGAAGCCACGAGACGGGCCAGGTGGGAAGGGGTACTTTTAACTGCAGCAAACGGCCATTCCGGGTATAAAGATGTGCTGAGTTTGAAGGGGAATGAATCACTCTGCTGCTCATTGAGAATCAAAAAGTCATTGATGTTGATACTGCCTGCTTCAGCCATTCGTTCCAGGGTATCGCTCCTAACTGTGCCACCATCAACTTCACCGGAACGTACCGCATGAACAACAGCATCGTGGGTTATCCCATAACTTAGCGACGAAAAAAACCGGGCCGGATTAAAACCACGCCGTTGTAGTTCTCGCCAGCACATAATCCAACCGCCAAAAGAGCGGTGATCGACCGCCATAAAGGAGTGTCCCTCCAAGTCCTCGATTTTTTTAAGATCAGCTCTATCAGCGCGCACAAAAATAACACCCCCGAATATGGAAGTCTGCTGGCCTGGTAAATCCTGGTTAATAAGTGTGGCAATCCGATTAACGTCATAGAATTTTTCGAGTTCCACATAAAAAGCTGAGTTAGCGAGTACAAAATCAATTTTTGATTCCTGCACTGCACTATGAATATCTGAAAAACCAAGGGGAATGATCTCAAAATGGTAGCCGGGAAGTGTAACGCTGAGATAATCGGCTGTGGCCGACCATTTTTTTAGAGCATGTTCGGGGCCACGCTTAGCCAGCACCCCAATTTTCACTTCCTGTTGTGGAGAGTCTGCAAGGCCACTGGTATGTAAGTTCATTATTAGCAAAAAAAGAAGACATGAAAAAAGAATTCTGCAGCTATGGAGAAGGGTTGTGGATTTTTTTCTCTGGGGCTTGAACACTGTGTCTCTCAAGTTTATATAGAACATGACTGCAGTTCCGAAGATGACGATTCTTTAATGGTCAACTCTTTCACTTCTCGTTTTTCGAACTTCCTTTACAGGATATCATTTTTTTAGGTCAGGGTTCAAGCTTAGGTGTGCTTTAATTGGAGTTGTTCGTCAATAATCTGCTAAAAAAACAGAGATAATTTCATGGAAGTACTGTGTAAAGGGTCTTTGCAACCAGAAGTTATCAAAGCTGAGTTTCGATGGTAATCAGGAAGTGTATTGTGACTTTGGGAAAACACTTAAACTATGAATGACAACGACATACAAAGACAAAGCCCTTTCATATCAAATATGAAAGGGCTTTGTCTTTCTTGATTACCATCGAACCTCAGTTTTGTTCGTTTTCTACGATTCCGTCATTCCGGACTTGATCCGGAATCTTGTAAAAACAGCTAGTTCCGATGAGATTCCGGATCAAGTCCGGAATGACTGAGGCGGTGGCTGAGCTTTAGTGGTAATCAGGTTGTCTTTTCTAGTAATTCCCAGGATCTTCTATTCGTCTACATCTACCCTTAGTAATTTGTCACCGGGTTGCACTGCATCACCAACTTTAGCTGAAATGGCGGTAACAATACCATCGATCTCAGAGGTGATTGGTGTTTGCATCTTCATAGCTTCCATAACTGCAACTTTATCACCGACTGCAACTTCCTGTCCTTCTTCAACACTTACCTCGCAGACATTACCGGAGAATGATGCACGAATATCACCGGCCTTTGCAAGATCAAGGATTTCTTCTTTGGACATTTCAGCAGCAGGAGCAGCTGCACCATCAGGAAGTTCTGCAGCAAATTTGTAAACTCGCTGATGGTGATCGACATAGAGATAGACTGAAGTTTCTCCATCTTCTGCAACGTTGGATGGACCAACTTCAACCATGTGTTCTTTTCCTGTATGGTCAACGAACTCCAGTGTTTCACCAGGTTCAAAGCTGCCCTGTTTCAGGAATATGGACGGTGGAAGTACATACACCCTGCCAAATTTTGCTTCAAATTTAAAGAATTCAACTGCGTCATTTGGATGCTGGAGATAAAGTACCAACTGCTGATCTGTTGGATCTTCTCCAATCCTGTCAGTAAGAATCTCTTTTTCTTTATCGATATCCATATCACCGATATCTTCAACGCCACCTTCTTCTTCAAGAACCTTTTTCCAGTCAGCTCCGAGAACCTTCTCAAAAATCCATTCATCTGGCTCATAGAAGGGAAAAGGACCATATTTTCCAAGAAGCAGATTACGAAGATCGCCTGAAGGATTTCCATAACGTTCGCCACCCTGAACATTTGAAACAGCAGTTGTCCAGAGAATCTGAGAACCGGGTGTCACTGACCAGTAGTTACCAAGTTCTTTCTGAACTTTTGGCAACTCTTTGTGAAGAATGTCAGGCATCTTATCAAGAAATCCACCTTTAACAGCCTGTTCAAGGCTTGATCCCATAGCTCCACCTGGAAGCTTATGAATCTGAACAGTTGGTTGAAAACCTTTTATCTGTGATTCAAACGCTTCATAGTGCTGACGTTCATCACGAATAACTTCTGAGGTTTCAATTACTGCGTCTTCGTCGATTGTATTTGCATTGTGTCCAAGCTCTTTTAGAGTCTGAATTACGGTTAAAATTGGTGGAGGGCCGTAGAAACCAGTAAAAGAAGCATCTGCGGCATCAACTATATTGGCACCATTTTGCACAGCGGCAACAATTCTTCCAACGTCATTTCCATCGGTATTATGACCATGATAATGCAGAGGAAGATCCGGATACTTCTGACGAATAGTATCGACAAGCTCACCAATACGTTTTGGTGTTCCAAGGCCACCATGGTTTTTGATACAAAGCACAATATCTTCGCCGGTTACTTCAAGAATCTCTTTAACTTTTGTAAGGTAATACGCATCAGTGTGCTCAGGGCCGGTTGAGAAACAGATACAGGGTTCGTTTAATTTTCCTGCTTTTGCAACTTCTTCAAATACCGCCTGCATATTCGGGATATAATTCATAAAGTCAAAAGTACGCCACACATCAACATATTTAGCGAATTCTTTGACGGTGAAACGAATTACATTCTGAGGATACGGTCGATAACCAAAAAGGTTTACGCCACGACACAGGGTTTGAAACATGGTTGTTGGCATCTTCTCACGAAGAAGCTCAAGTTTCAAAAAAGGATCGACCTGTTTGCGAAGAATATCCACATGAACTGAAGCACCACCGGTTATTTCCAGTGAAAAATACCCGGCTCGTTCTCTTGCATCTGCTGCCAGAAGATCAGTGTGCAACAGGATTCTGTTTTTAAAATCAGACTGGGAAAGATCACGGGCAGTGTTAGTTATGTGATAACCGTCCGAATTTTGCAGCTGCTTAACGATCTCAGCTGGTGATTGCCCTTGTACAATACGTTCCATAGTAATTCCTTGTTCTATTTCAGTTAATTCGCAGTGTTATTAAGCAGCATACGGATTGTGACCACGATGATGGATTTCAGCAATCAGGTTTGAAAGCTTGCTGGCCTCATTGGCATTATCTTCATATTCAAATAAATGAGGATGTTTATCAAGATATGATGTATCAAAATTTCCGTTTATGAAATCATCATCTTTTGAAATGTTTAAATAAAAGGGAATAGTGGTCTTAGGACCTGCAATGACAAAGTTTTGCAGACATCGACGTAAACGGTCAACAGTCTCATTCCATGAGAAACCATGCACTGTCATTTTTACAAGCAATGAGTCATACACCTCAGGAATGGTAAAGCCCTGATAAACAAAACCATCAAGACGCACACCATATCCACCGGGTGAGCGATAGACAGAAACAGTTTTTCCGCCTTCCGGCATAAAGTCAGCCTGCGGATCTTCTGCATTAATACGCATTTCAATGGCATGACCACGCATCTGCACATCTTCCTGACTAAACGCAAGGTCTTTGCCAAGGGCAAGTTTGATTTGTGTACGAACGATATCGATACCGGTAATCATCTCGGTAACAGTGTGTTCAACCTGTACGCGAGTGTTTATTTCCATAAAGTAGTAGTTGAAATCTTTATCTATAAGGAATTCAACGGTACCGGCATTAAAATAATTTGATGCTTTGGCTGCTTTGACGGCAGTTTCACAAATAGTATCAAGCAGTGCCTTGTCGCCAATCATGGATGGAGCGATTTCAATCAGCTTTTGATTCCTTCGCTGAATGGAACAATCACGGGTGCCAAGATGTACTGTTTTACCAGTCTTGTCTGCCATGATCTGGACTTCAACATGCTTTGGCTCAATGACTACTTTTTCAAGATAAACACGTTCATCATTAAATGCAGCTTTTGCCTCAGCCCGTGCAATCGGAATCTCTTCCCGCATCTGCTCATCAGTTTCAATAAGTCTGATACCACGCCCACCACCACCACAGGTGGCTTTAAGCATGATGGGATATACGTATTTGGCGGCAAAGGCAATGGCTGTTGCAACACCTTCCTCGCCAGCTGCAAGGTTGTCAGATCCGGGTACCATCGGAATTCCGGCCTCAGCCATTATTTGTCTGGCGATAACCTTATTGCCAAGATTGGTGATCACCTCAGATGAGGGACCGATGAAAATGATTCCTTCATCTTCGCAAGCTTTTGCAAAATCAGGGTTTTCAGCAAGGAATCCGTAGCCGGGATGAATCGCTTGTGCTCCGGATTTTTTTGCAGCTCTAATTATCTTTGCAATATCAAGATAATCACAGCGAGGTCCGGCGCCCAGCCATACAGCTTCATTGGCAAGACGGATATGTCTGGAATCTTTGTCCGGCGATTCGTAAACGGCAACGGCTTCATAATCCAGCTCTTGAATTGCCCGGATAAGACGAATGGCAATCTCGCCACGGTTGGCGACAAGTATTTTTGTTTTCAAAGCTACTCCTTGTGCAATTGATAAATACTGAAATTCTCTAAAAGGGTACTGCTACAGTAAGTAACAGTGTGCTTAATCAGGGGATGCCCTAGCAGGAAAGGGATACTGACGACACAAAAGGCCTTTCTTGTGAACGAAAAATCAAACCACCAATAAATAACACATTGTGCTCCTAAAGGCAAGTGATACTGCATTTTCCAGCCAGACATAAGCAGGACTGATGGTCAAAATCAAAATAATAGTTGTTTCTTTTTAGCACTAAACATTAAAACGCTTGACTTGTTTTTCTCCATAGCTATAAGGGGAACAGGTGCTTTCGTTATGCGATTTCTTTTGTGGAAATCGCATAGCCATTATTAAATTTTAATAACAAATGCGGTTAGTAAAATGGTTAACAAAACCAACACCAAGCCCACACCGAAACCTAAGAAGGGGACGACTGCAACCAAGCCGTCACAAACCAAAAAAAAGGAAAAGAAACTCTATAATGTTATCTTTTTCAAAAACTGGTGCAAATCCTGCGGAATCTGCACTGCACTCTGTGTAAAACAAATTATTAAATCAGATGAAACCGGGGTTCCATATATAGATGATATGGACAGTTGCACAGGATGTCGTTTTTGTGAAATCCATTGCCCTGACTTTGCTATTACCATTAAAAGCAGACACCCTGAAAGGAGAGAATCAAATGGAAACTGATGATAACGCAAATAAAATCCTTCTTCAGGGTAACGAAGCTATTGTTGCCGGAGCCCTGGCTGCCGGTTGCAGATTTTTTGCCGGATATCCTATTACTCCCGCATCTGAGATCAGCGAACTGCTTTCAGTGAAACTCCCTCAGGTAGGCGGAACATTCATTCAGATGGAAGATGAAATCGCCAGCATGGGAGCCGTTATTGGTGCTTCTCTTGCCGGTGTGAAATCCATGACAGCAACAAGTGGCCCTGGCTTTTCCCTTATTCAGGAAAACTTAGGCTATGGCTGTATAACTGAAACACCATGCGTAATTGTAAATGTTATGCGTGGTGGGCCAAGTACCGGTTTGCCAACCAGTGTTGCTCAGGGTGATGTGCAGATGGCCAGATGGGGGACACATGGTGATCATCCCATTATTGTTCTCGCAGTCTCTTCCGTTGCTGATTGTTTCTCCATAACTGTAAAAGCTTTTAATCTTTCCGAAAAATACAGATCTCCGGTAATTATTTTGTCCGATGAGGTTGTTGCTCACACCAGAGAATCTGTTGTGCTGCCACCACAGGACTCCATTCGTGTCTTTGATCGTGTGAAGCCGGACGTTCCACCAGAATGGTACAAACCTTACGCAGACAATAACCGTGGCGTGCCAGATATGGCCTCATTTGGTGATGGCTACAGGCACCACGTAACTGGACTTGTGCATGATGAAAAGGGGTATCCTACTCAAAACGCCAAGGAAGTGGATTCTTTCCTGCGAAGGATTCATGGAAAAATCAGCAAAGGTTTTAAAGAGATTCAAATTACAAAAGACTACATGATGGAAGATGCGGAAGTGTGCGTTATTGCCTATGGATCTGTTGCAAGGTCCGCCCTTCGTGCTGTGCGTGACGCAAGGGAAAGAGGTGTGAAAGCTGGCCTTATTCAGCTCGTAACACTCTTTCCATTCCCACGTAAAGCTGTCGACACATACCTTCGTCAGTGTCGTGCGGCCATTGTTCCCGAAATGAATATGGGACAGATGGCAAGGGAAATTAGTCGAGTTAACCAGTCATCGTGCAGAATTGTTAAGCATAACCGAATCGATGGACATCTCATCACTCCGGAAGAAATATTTAAACATTTAACCACGGTCTGATACTGGGAACCTGCAAAGGAATATAGGAGAATAACATGTTAGAACGTGCTGAAATTGTACGTAAAGAATATTTACGACACGACAAAAAATTCCCTCACGTCTGGTGTCCCGGATGTGGTAATGGAATTGTTATGGGCGCATTATTACGTGCCATTCATGCTCTTGAACTGAGCAAAGATGAGGTTGTTCTGGCCTCAGGAATTGGCTGTTCAGGTAGAATGCCTACCTATGCTGATTTTAACACCATCCACACAACCCACGGTAGAGCACTCACGTTTTCTACTGGAATTAAGCTGGCAAAACCTGAACTCACTGTACTCACAGTTATGGGAGATGGCGATTCCACAGCTATAGGTGGAAATCATTTTATCCACGCAGCAAGACGAAATCTTAATCTTACTGCAATCATTATTAACAATTCGACCTATGGCATGACTGGCGGGCAATATTCGCCAACAACCCCATTTGGTTCAATTTCTGCAACATCTGTCTATGGCCATGTTGAGCACGCTTTTTCTATTGCAGAGCTTGCGGCTACCGCAGGTGCTTCATTTGTAGCAAGATCAACTGTTTATCACGCAACCCATCTTGAAGAGATGCTAAAGCTCGCCATTAAGAAGAGAGGCTTTTCTGTGATGGAGGTTATCTCCAATTGCCACGTTCAGTATGGTAAGAAAAACAAACTGGGTGGTGCTGTGCAGATGATTAACAGCTATAAAGACAATGCTGTTAAAGTTGATAAGGCTGCTAAGATGAGCCAGGAAGAACTCGAAGGAAAAATCACAATTGGCGTACTTGCCGACGTTGACAAACCCGTTTCAACCGAAGTGTATCGACAGGTTGTTAAAGATGCCCAGAAAAAAGCCGGAAAAATCAGTAAAGAGACCGATAAAAACGGAGTAAAACGATATGAAGAGTGATGAACGCTACGAAATCAGATTCAGCGGCTCCGGAGGGCAGGGGATAATAACTGCAGCCATTGTTATGGCTGATGGGGTTGGTCGATTTGACAATAATCACGTGTGTCAGACTCAGAGTTATGGTCCCGAAGCGAGGGGAGGGAAGAGTAAAGCCGAAGTGGTGATCTCCGGATCTCCCATTGATTACCCAAAAGCACTTCATATCGATATGCTTCTTGCCATGACCCAGACGTCCTGTGATTCATATTTTTTCGATCTGAAATCAGACGGCCTGCTGGTGGTTGACAGCGGACTTGTTACGCAATTGCCAACCAGTCGTTCCGTTTCGATTCCATTTACCCAGATAGCAAGGGAAGAAACAGGAAAAGAACTTGTTGCTAATATGGTGGCCCTTGGTGCCGTCGGCTTCCTCTCCGGAAAAGTTTCTTTAGATGGTTTGGAAGAAGCTTTGTTGTCGAGGGTGCCAAAAGGTACGGAAAAGATGAACTCCAAGGCTTTACGTGCTGGTATTCGTGAAGCTAAAAAGGTTGATCTCAGCTTGTTGCCAAGATCTGTGATGGCTGAATGGGATGACGACCTATAGACGGAACATCTATTAGTTGCGTAAAACAACTAACGTTTAACATTACATCGGCTGGTTCAGTTCTTTATTGGAACTGAATCAGCTTTTTATTTATAATTTACACTGTTTTTCTGCAACAATCTTCTTCCCAACCGATGCCGCATACAGCATAGTCTCTTCTTTTTCGTCGAGCCCAAGTAAAGCATTTAACTCGTCATCATAAAAAGCAGCAACAGGGCAACCACCACAACCGGTCGCTTCTGCCGCAATTAATGTATTTTGGCAAATGTGGCCTGCGTCAAGCAAAACGTAACGCAGGCCACGATTGCCATACTTGGACATTGATCTTCTGTAAACCGCAGACCAGAGGAAGGTGACAGCAGAGCGTGCCATAAATTTCTGATTCATGCAGGCACTTGCAACGGCCTCTGCCTGATCACCGTCTCGTATTTTATCCAGTGCAAATTTCTCCACATCAAAGTGGTAAATCCCCGGATCAAGATCTTCCACAAAATTTGCAGAGAAATACGTTTCAACAGGGTAAAGAGCTCCACCGGAAGGGGTCGTGCGAAAGGAGTAATCCCCCGATTTACCGGTAATTCCCTGGCTGGCCCAGAGAATAAAAGCCAATTCGTCAAAACTTATTGGCTCCATTAAATATTTTCGTAATGATCTTCTTTTCTGTAGCAATGGCGTGATACGTGCTTCTTTCAATGTCCAGTTTCGGGGTAACTCAATTTTTTCTGCGTCAGGATATTGTTTAAAAGTATCCACCTGGGCAATGGCAGGGCGTAACGTTTCTTTTATGGTGTCTCGATGATATGCGGTTTCGTTGATATATTTATATCCTGTACATCCTTCCAATTCAGGCATCTGTTTGTTCACCTTGTTTTTGTTTAGCCAGTTGTCCGCAGGCGGCGGAAATATCCTCACCACGGCTGGATCGAATAAAGACAGAATAGCCGCAGTCACGAACTATTTTTTGAAAAGCATAAACCCTGTTTCTCGAAGGGCTTTTGTATGGAATTCCCGGTGACTCATTAAAGGCAATCAGGTTAACCTTGCAGGGAACTTCTCGCAGTATTTCTCCTAACTTCCTGGCATCCTCGTCTGAGTCGTTGATATCTTTTAACATAATATACTCAAACATTATGCGTTTACGTTTCGCCATCGGATAGGTACGGCAGGCTTCAAGCAATTCTTTCAGCGAATATTTGTTGTTTACCGGCATTAGCGAATCTCTTGTGGTATCGTCTACGGCATGTAGAGAAATGGCTAAATTTACGTCCGTCTCAAGACCCAAACGCTCCATTTTAGGCACAATTCCACAGGTGGAAACTGTTATACGCCTGCTGGTCATATCAAGACCTCGCTGTTCTGTGAGGATAGAAATCGATTTTATAAGATTATTCAGATTATTCAGAGGTTCGCCCATTCCCATAAACACGATATTTGTCACACGATCAGGACCTATCAGTTTGCCTTTTGGTTCACTACGCAGAAATTCCCCAACGGCCACAACCTGATTAACAATCTCTGAAGGTGTTAAGTTGCGTAAAAAACCCATGGTTGCAGTGAGGCAAAATGAGCAATTCATTGCGCAACCAACCTGTGACGACACACAGAGGGTATTCCGGTCAGGTTCAGGAATAAGAACAGATTCTATAATCTTTCCATCCTCAAGCGGAAAACCAAATTTCACACAACCATCACTAGAGCGTTGAATAACAGGATCGGTGAAACTGTATATCCTGGCGTTTTCACTAAGAATCAATCTGAACTTTTTGGCAAGATCAGTCATTTCCGAAAAGTCAGTAATGCCAGGTCGGTATAACCATGACATAATTTGCCGGCCTCGAAAAGCCGGTTGTCCAAGACCTTCAACATATTGAACAATTTCATCCTGGGTTAGATTACGCAGGTCTGTTTTTGTATTCATTTTATAAGGCTCGGAATTGTTCGGGGACAAGTGTTTGTTTGCCAGCAAGAGCAAGCGTGATTTGGCTTAACATTTCTTCTTTATCTCTGGTCAATACGCCACTCAAGGGCAAGTAATTTGATGCATGATTGGCCATAAAAAGAACTTTTTCGCATGTGACGTTTGCAACCAGCTCATACAGCTCCTGCAAGATAGCTTTTGAATCGGGAAGTTGAAACGAACCGTCTTTATATTGTTGCCCTAAAGGAGTGTTGCCAAGAGGCATAAGACAAAGTGCTGCAATCTGTCTTGGATGCATTTCACTGAGAACTCTGGCTGACTCCCGGGCATGACGTATGCCGCCAGTTACACCGGCAATGCCTAAAAGAACAGTCGCTGACAAAAAGATACCGGCTTCTCTTACCAGTTGCCCTGCTTCGATCATGGATTCGGCAGTTTCACCCTTTTGAATATTTTTTAATACCTTATCGTCACCACTTTCAAGGCCCATATAAATACGGTGCAACCCAAGACTTCGTAACTCCTTTAACTCTTCCAGTGTTTTTGAGCGAATAGCTTTGGCGTTTCCATAGAGAGCAATTCTGGTAACTTGCGGTAAGTGAAGTTTCAATAATGAGAAAATATGCAACAACCTTTTTTGTGAAAGGATTAAAGCATCACCATCGGCCAGAAATACTCGTTTTTGTCTGCCGCAATACTGGCTGGCAAATAGGATATTCTCAAGAATCTCCTCATCGTTACGAATGCGGAATTTCTTTTCTTCATCCTTATATGCGCCACAAAAAGTACATTTATTATGGGAACAGCCAACAGTCACCTGAATTATGATGGAATTAGCCTCACTTGGCGGTCGGATTATATCTCCATCATAGTTCATTTTAAAACCACTTTAAGCAGGATTTGCAGCTTCAAATTCTTTCATGAAAGCAACAAGCTTTTCGACACCTTCTTTTGGGAAAGCATTGTAAATTGAAGCACGGCATCCGCCAATTGAACGGTGTCCTTTCAGTCCGTTCAATCCAACTTTTGCTGCTTCTGCAATAAACTGTGCTTCAAGCTCAGGAGTTGGCAGATTGAAAGGGATGTTCATAAGAGATCTGGATTCGACTTCTGCATGGCCACGATAATACTCGCCGCTGTCTATGCAATCGTAAAGGATTCCGGCCTTTTCAATATTGATGGCCTCTATGGCAGCCACTCCGCCCTGTTTTTTAAGCCACTTCAACACTTCTCCGACACCATAAATTGCAAAACAGGGTGGAGTGTTAAACATAGATCCTTTGTCAGCATGCGTTTTGTATGTAAGCATGGTGGGGGTGTTGTCAGGTGTTTTTTCAAGCAGGTCATCACGAATTATGACGATAGTGACACCGGCAGGGCCCATATTTTTTTGAGCTCCGGCAAAGATGATTCCAAATTTTGAAACATCAATTTTTCTGGATAAAATATCTGAAGACATATCAGATATAAGCACCTTATCAGTGACAGGTATTTCAGGAAACTGTGTACCATATATTGTGTTGTTGGAAACAAAATAGAGATATTCGGAATCATCTGCCACACTGTATTCGCTTTGTTTTGGAACACGGTTGAAGGTCTGTTCTTCGCTGGAAAATGCGACATCCACTTCACCAAACAGTTTTGCTTCCTTAATTGCTTTTTTAGACCAGGCACCGGTATTCAGGTAGGTGGCTTTTTTCCCTTCGCCTAACAGATTCATAGGAATCATGTAAAACTGGCTGGATGCACCACCTTGTAAAAACAAAACTTTATAGTTAGCAGGAATCTCCATAAGTTCACGAAGTAATTGCTCGGCATCATCGGTAACCGCCATAAATTCTTTGGAGCGATGGCTCATTTCGATAAGACCAATACCCATCTCTTTAAAATTAACGACATCTTTAGATGCTTGTTGCAAGACCTCTACAGGAAGAGTTGCAGGGCCTGGACTAAAATTATATACGCGATCAACCATTTGAATTGCTCCTTAAAAAAATATAAGTGGAATAACAAAAATCTATCTGAAAGATCAGGAATGTGCTAGATTAGAATATTCTAAAATTCCTACATTCGATATCCTACCCGATGAAGGAATAAAAATAAACTGGTTACCATATACACTGCTCTTCGTCACCTTATCTTGATGAAAATAGAAAACAAAGTTCATTTTTTTCATTTTTTAGTCAACGGTATGCTGCTGCTAGGTATTCTACTGAGCGGGATTATTGCATTCTCGGCTCTTGCGCAAGAACATTTCAGATTATTTTCTTCAAAGCCATTCCTGTTTGCCTTATTTAATATTGCATTGCTCTCTATTATTTTTATTGGTGTCCACTTTCTTGTAAAAAAAACGGCACAAAATATACCGCAGAAAAAGAGACACAATGATGAGCTTACAGGCTTTACTACCCGCCACGCTTTTGGTCAGATATTTGACTTTACTCTGTTAGACACCAAACGATCTCTCGAACCACTTACCATATTGCTGGTAAATATTGATCGTTTTCGGATGATAAACGAAGAGCATGGTAGAGAGACTGGAGACATAGTTCTGTTTTTGCTGAGCCAGTCCATACAGTCTGTTGTTCGCGCCTCAGATCTGGCTTGTCGCTGGGAAGGGGATACAATCCTGATTGTTCTGAAAGATTGCACCGAACGTGACGGTTGCAGACTTGCTCAAACAATACTTGAGAAAATCAGACAACTCCAGGTACAATCTTTGAAGAATAAACCCATTCCGGTCAGTACCTCCATAGGCGTAGCCCAGATGATAAATGGTGACAATAGCCAGAGTCTTATTACTCGTGCAGAAACCGGATTACACAGCGCACGGGATAACGGTCGAAACAGATATGCAGTTGGCTATGAATGGATACTGATAGACTACGCCTGTGAGCCGATATTCTGATTCTGTCGCAAGGCCTCATACAGCACAATTCCAGCAGTCATTGCCAGATTTAAGCTTCTGATATGCTTATTGGCCATTGGTAGCGTCAGACAACGATCAGCGTACAACTCAAGTAATTCCTCCGGCAATCCCTTTGTTTCTTTACCAAAGACAAGATATTCACCCGGCTGAAAAGTTGCCTCACTATATGCTTTCTTCGTTTTTGTGGTAAGAAAGTGAAGTTTGCTCTCATCCTGTGCTTCCAGGAATGTGTCGAAAGAATCCCAATACCTGATATCTACGAACTTCCAGTAATCAAGACCTGCACGCTTTAAATGTTTATCGTCTGTTAAAAAACCAAGCGGGTGCACAAGATGTAAAACTGAATTGGTCGCACCGCAAAGGCGGGCAATGGATCCAGTGTTGGGCGGGATTTCCGGTTCTACCAGGACTATATGAAATACCTTGTCGTCGTTCAATTAATTATTTCCTTTTTTTGATGGCGTCGTAAAAACTCTTCATTCTCTTCGTCACTGCAAATTTGCTGTCGTTACGACGTACTTAAGTACGCCTCACTCCATCAAATATGCGTTCCTCGAGTATGAAGGTTTTTCCTTAGCCATCAGAAATTTCACTTTTTTACGAGCTTATCTTTTTGATGAGCAGTATACCGCTGTTTTTCCATTGTTGAAATCAAGAAAATGTTGCTTTTTCGCAGGCAGTTACTAGATTGTAAAAACTTTAGTACCTTATAAATTCTTTTCGTGTTTTTTCGAAAAGAATTTGGTGAAGGTACTTTCACCCCTCAAGGGGGGTACTATACTGAGTGCCGGCTTACCGTTCATCACCGGTGTTACAGTACTATATAAATAATTATTCAGATAATGCATAGAAAGCTTTTCACAAAGGTTGCTGTGCATTCTTCTATATTGGTGATGTGTCACCAGTCGAGGTTCAGATAAAATGGCGTTAATTATTCAAAAATTCGGGGGAACTTCTGTTGCTGACCCTGAAAAAATTAAAAATGTAGCCAAACGGGTACTTGCCAAAAAAAAAGACGGCAATCAAATGGTTGTGGTTCTTTCTGCCATGTCAGGAGAAACCAATCGCCTTACCGATTTCGCTCTTGCCATGCAGGATATTCCAGACAATCGTGAGATGGATGTTCTTCTGTCGTCAGGAGAGCAGGTTACTATTTCACTGTTTGCCATGGCCGTTAAAGCCCTAGGTGACGACTGCATTTCATTTTTAGGTGATCAGGTAAAGATTGAAACAGATTCCTCTCACACTAAAGCACGTATTGAGAATATTGATGGTGACCGAATCACCGAGGCACTAAACAGTGGCAAAGTTGTTGTTGTTGCCGGATTTCAGGGTGTTGCTGAGAATGGCGATATAACTACTCTTGGCCGAGGTGGATCCGACACTACAGCAGTAGCTCTGGCGGCCGCATTGAAAGCTGATGCATGTGAGATCTTTACTGATGTGGAAGGAGTTTACACCACTGACCCGAATATCTGTAGTTCAGCCATAAAAATTGATAGAATTTCGTATGATGAGATGCTTGAACTTGCAAGCCTTGGAGCTAAAGTTCTAGATATCAGATCCGTAACTTTTGCAAAACAGTATAACGTTCCGGTTCATGTTCGTTCCACTTTCACAGAAACTGAAGGAACATGGGTTGTTAAGGAGGACAAAGAAATGGAAGGTAAAGTTGTTTCCGGTGTAACTTATAATAGAAACGAGGCTCGTGTCACTATTTCGGGAGTTCCTGATCAGCCCGGTATTGCTTCCAAAATTTTCACTCCAATCTCCAACGCTGATATCATTGTAGATATGATTATCCAGAATCAGGATACTGGTAACGGTATGACTGATATGACATTTACGGTAATTCGAAGTGACTATAAGCGTACTTTAAAGCTTCTTGAAACCGTTGCTGAAGAGACTGGCGCAACAGGTGGCATCCATGGTTCTGACGCAATCACCAAAATTTCTATTGTTGGTGTTGGAATGGTTAACCACTCAGGAATCGCAACCACCATGTTTTCCATTCTATCAAGGGAGGGCATCAACATATCTATGATTTCTACTTCTGAAATTAAGGTATCCTGTATTATTGAAGAGAAATATACAGAACTTGCCGTACGAGCGCTCCATGATGCCTTTGAGCTTGGCAGAGAAAGCGTCCCTGAAGAAGAAACTTTGTAACGAGAAAACAAATACCATGACCAGACAAATAGATATATACGACACAACATTACGCGATGGAACACAGGCTGAAAACTTCAACCTTTCCGTTACCGATAAGATCCGTATCAGCCATAAGCTTGATGATATGGGGATTGACTATATAGAAGGCGGATGGCCCGGATCTAATCCTCTGGCTGTTGAATACTTTAAGGCTATGCAAAGTGAAACCCTCAAGCATGCGAAACTTACAGCCTTTGGCGCAACGAGAATGTTTAGCAACTCTGTTGAAGATGACAAAACCGTTCAGGCGCTTCTGGCTGCTAAAACTCCGGTGATAACCATCTTTGGTAAATCGTGGGATATACACGTCCACGACGCACTACGTATCGAACTTGAAGATAATTTGCTAATCATTGAAGAGACTCTTGCCTATTTAAAACCACACGTTCAGGAACTGTTTTACGATGCCGAACATTTTTTTGATGGTTTTAAAAAGAATGCTGAATATGCACTTGCCACTCTTGGTAAAGCCATTGATGGCGGAGCTGAATGTCTTGTCCTTTGTGATACAAATGGCGGGATGCTTCCCCATGAGTTACCACCTATCCTTGAGCGAGTTCAAGGTTTTCTGAAAGATCGAAACAGTGATGTTGAACTAGGTATTCATGCACATAATGACTCAGAAACAGCTGTGGCCAATTCACTTCTTGCATTAAGTCTTGGCGTTAAGCAGGTGCAGGGTACTATCAATGGGTATGGAGAGCGTTGCGGAAACGGAAACCTTACCTCTATAATCCCTGCAGTTGGCCTTAAAATGGGATATGAGTGCGAGGCAGTCAAAAACATAGACAAACTTTACGACACTGCCATGCTTGTGGATGAGCTTGCAAATCTTCCGCACAATAAATACCAGCCCTACGTTGGAAGATCAGCTTTTGCTCACAAAGGTGGAATTCATGTTTCAGCAGTAAAGCGAAACCCTCTCTGCTACGAGCACATAGAACCTGAAAAAGTAGGTAATATCAGAAGGATTCTAATTTCTGATCAGGCTGGTAAATCCAATGTGGTGCACAAAGCCAAGAAGTTTGGAATAGATCTTGATACCAAATCACCGATTGTAGCATCCATTGTAAAAGAATTAAAAGAACTTGAAAATCAGGGATTTCAATATGAAGGTGCGGAAGCATCTTTTGAATTATTGATGCGCCGTGCAGTTGGCAGCCACGCACATTATTTTACGCTTAATGGTTTCAGGGCGATTAACTCCAAACGTAAAATGGATAAACCTCCCGAAACTGAAGCGACAATCCGCGTTGAGGTTGGTGGCGAAGAAGTACACACTGCCGCCATGGGCGATGGACCTGTTAATGCATTGGACAAAGCACTTCGTAAAGCACTCACCCAGTTCTATCCGGCCTTGGAAGAGGTGGAACTGATTGACTACAAAGTTCGTGTACTTTCTGGTGAGCAGGGAACCGGCGCCCGTGTTCGTGTACTTGTGGAATCCAAGGATCAGTATGAGCAGTGGGGGACCGTTGGTGTTTCACTCAATATCATCGAAGCATCCTGGCAGGCACTGGTGGATTCAATCAATTACAAATTAATGCGCGATGAAAAGCGTAATGAAGCACAGGAATAAGCCCCTCGTGGTGAAAGAGGACGCCGCCAGACAATTTGTTTTTGTCTGCTGTGTCCTCTTTTTTTCAGTTCAATTTTTTCTCCCTTTTTTATCAAACTCTCCAGAGAAAAAAAGCAGCTCACATCTTTTCCAGTCACCAACTGGTTTTCTGTCATTAAGTAACAAGATAAATCATCAGGAAGTAAATACTCTTCCACACCTCACTCCATTTTTTTTTAAACCTGTTCCGTTAAATAGTTGCGACAAGAACCTGTTGGTTACGATATCAGGTATTGGGCCAGCCCTTGCTGAGAGCATTCTTACAACCAGGAAAAAGATTGGAAGTTTTAAAAGTATGCAGGATTTACTATTGGTGCCAGGTATTGGAAAATCCCGAATGGATAAATTTTCACAATCCTTCAGCTTTAAAATCTACCCAACTATCAATTAAACAAATGTCTGATACGATATTCCCTGTAAACTCACCAATTGTAGCCCTGATAGGGCCAACTGCAATAGGAAAGACTGCACTCTCCATAGAGCTGGCCAAACAGTTTGATTTTGAGGTAATCAGTGTCGATTCCATGCAGGTCTATAAATATATGGATATAGGCACAGCCAAAATCACCAAAAAAGAAATGGAGGGGATCCCGCATCATTTGATTGATGTGGTAACACCTGATCAGGATTTTGATGCAGTTGCTTTTGAAGGGCTGGCTGTAAAAGCCATACAAGATATCTTTGCAAAGGGAAAACGTGTTCTTTTAACCGGAGGAACAGGTTTATATCTTAAATCACTTGTAGAAGGACTTTCTCAACAACTGCCAACGTTTCCTGATATACGAGCAGAAATCCAGGCACAATTACAGAAGCATGGAAGTAAGGTGCTACATGAGCAACTAACCGTAATTGACAGTAGTAGCGCAAATAGAATACACATGAACGACACGCAAAGAGTAACTCGAGGTCTTGAAATTTATCGAGGGACCGGAAAGACATGGTCAGAGCTTCTGGAAAAGCACAGGCAGTCAAAAGAGCTTCGCTTCCGGAATATTCTTACCATTGCGCTAACATGTGACAGGCAAAAGCTATACCAACGAATAGGGCTACGTTCAGAAATAATGATGCAAAACGGCTTCCAGGAGGAAGTCTCAGACCTCCTTCAAAAAGGGTACAGCCTGGAAAACAAGTCTATGCGTTCGATTGGCTACAGTCACATGGCAAAGTACCTGTTGGGCGAAATGGATTATGACAAAATGATTCAAATGCTAACTCGCGACACGCGTCGGTATGCGAAAAGACAATATACCTGGTTTAAGAAAATTGAAGATATCCACTGGGTAGAAACGAACGACGTTGAGACCATGCCTGACCTTATAGATGGGTTTATTTCTCGCGCTGACTCGACTACTTGTGGCACTTCTCAAGAACTATCATGAACAGCAGGGACATACCCACATCTTATGTTTTACGCGACGGAACAAAAGTAAAGCCATTTATCATAAAAATGCTTGAAAAGCGCGGCATAAAGTCACAGGAAGAAATAGCTAATTACCTTGAGCCACAGTTAAAAGACCTTCCGCCTCCCGACCTGATGGAAGACTTAGGAAAAGCCTCTGCCATAATAGGGGACAGCATAATAAGCAGGTCACCAATCCTGATCTGGGGTGATTACGATGTGGATGGCACTACGGCGACAGCATTACTGCTGCAGTTCCTTGAATCGGTCGGCCATAAGCAAGTGGAGTACTATATCCCAAATCGACTCCTGGAGGGCTATGGCTTACAAAGCGCCCCGCTGATCAGGGTGGACTCAGAGCAGTGTTCAGATAGCGACAAACTACTTATAACCGTCGATAATGGAATTTCAGCCCACAAAGCTGTTAAAAAAGCGAAAGAACTTGGCTACAAAGTAATTATCACAGACCATCACACCCCTCCAGAGAAGAGGGTAGCGGCAGACGCAGTTCTCAATCCAAAGCAGACTATCTGCCATTTTCCAGGGAAAAACCTGGCAGGTGTGGGAGTTGCATTTTATCTGACAATTGGAATTAGAACATATTTGCAAAAGAAACGATACTTCAACAAGAACCGACTGTCACCAAACCTAAAACAACTTCTTGGCCTTGTAGCTATTGGAACAGTAGCAGACATGGTCGAATTGGACGAAACAAACAGGATACTGGTAAGGGCAGGGCTGGAAACGATTGCTAGTAGAGAAAATCCAGGGATTAATGCGCTCTGCAATAAAACGAATCTGGATTGCTCGCTTTTACGGTCAGAGGATATTTCTTTCCAGTTGGCACCAAAAATCAATGCGGCCGGAAGGCTTGGCTTTGCCGATAAGGCAGTCGCCTTATTAACTTGTAAGTCGAATTTTGATGCGGAAACTCTGTCTGCCCAGCTAATTAAGAACAATATAACGCGCAAAGCCATAACGTTAGGCGACCTCTCTGACGCAGTGCATTATGTTGAAAATAGTGACACTGCCTCAGGGAGCTCAATTATAGTATTAGGAGATTTTCACATAGGTGTTGCGGGGATTGTTGCCTCTAACCTTGTGGATAAATATAAAAAACCAGCGATTGTTCTTTGCAGACAAGAATCAGGGACTTATAAAGGTTCAGCAAGATCCGTTGAGGGAATCAATCTTTACGATGCGCTGGACAGCTGCAGTGCGCTACTTGATGGCTTTGGAGGGCACGCAATGGCTGCAGGGATGAGCTTAAGCGTGGAAAAGGTTGAAGCGTTTAGAGAAAAATTCAACGATTCTGTTTACGCCCAGTCACAAACCAATGTTGCGACTTTTAATGAAGAGGAAGAAGAAGAGGTTAGTTTGAGTGAATTGTTCAGCGATAAAGTCTTAAGGCAACTTTTACTCCTTGAGCCTCACGGGATAGGCAATCCACAGCCGGTTTTTCTTGACCGTAACATAGGGCTTAGAAATTTAAAGCGTATAGGGGCAGACAAATCACACCTGAGAGTCGACATAACTAGCGAAAGTTCTGTGATTAACGGCATAGGGTTTGGGATAGGTGAACTTTGCAAAAAGTGCGAGTCTGAGCAGCCTAAAGGGATCCTTTATAGTCCGAGCCTAAATTATTTCAGAGGAAAGAGGAACTGGCAGGCAAGGGTGATAGAAATCCAGTTCGACCATGATTAACTACATGGTATTACACACAAGATAGAAACTATACATAATATACATTATGCGACATAGCAACATTGTTCGATTTAAGGGGTAGCTGCTGAGGCGCCCCTGTCGCTTAATTCTTTCTTTTTTAAAATTTATTACTATTATTCGATACAGCGTCAGTTCCACTAACAATAATAAAGCCGGACTACAAGATTATGGCCTTAGCAATATTCGATCTAGACAACACACTATTAAGTGGCGATAGCGACCACGGTTGGGGAGAATTCCTTGTATCGAAAAACCTCGTTGATAAAGTTGCCTACAAGCAAGCAAATGAGAAATTTTACAAGCAATACAAGCAGGGAAAGCTCAATATTCACGAATATTCCGCCTTCAGCTTTAGGCCGCTGGCCGAGCACTCCTTTGAAGACCTGGCTGTACTGCATAACGAATTCATGAAAAAAGTTATCCGCCCTATTATTGGACAAAAGGCGCTTGAACTAGTTGAATTTCATAAACAAAAAGGAAATAAGTTGCTGGTAATTACAGCAACGAATAGCTTTATTACACGACCCATTGTCGAAGTTTTTGGTATTAAAGACCTCCTGGCGACAGAACCGAAAATTGTAAACAACCGATATTGTAATGAAATTGACGGGATCCCTTGTTTTCACAGTGGAAAAGTATTGCGCCTGCGACATTGGCTAAAAGAAAAACGGCTCAGCCTGAAAGGTAGCTTCTTTTACACTGATTCCCACAACGATTTACCTTTACTAGAGATTGTCGATAACGCTGTAGCGGTTGACCCCGACGACACGCTAAGGGCAATTGCAATTGAAAAAGGATGGAAAATTATGTCTCTCTTAGGTTAAGTAGCTACCTGACGTACTACATTAACAAACGGATTTAACGTCCTGCAAAGTGCCTTGTGTTGGTTCGCAGATTGCGGCTTCATTTCAATTCAACAAGGTCTGGATTTTGTGGGATTCAAGTTTTTTCAACACCCTACCCTGACGAGCTAACTATAACCAAATAGTAACTTGTTCATTTTTTTTAATTTCCTATTACAAGGAGCTTAATATGACAACAAATCATGAAACAAAACCTATCCTTGTCGCTATTGATTTCTCAGTTGATTCTGAAGCAGCATTGCTCTGGGCAAATAATTATACTAAATGCACAAACTCACCATTAATTATTCTTCACGTTATACACGATCCAGCTGACGCTCCTGGCTTTTACCAAAACGGCTCTGACTGGTCGAAACCTATGATTGATGTTGCAACGAGTATGACCGATGATTTCATGAAGAGTATGTACGAGAAACACCCCTCGCTCACAGGTATCCACGAAGCAGAGATCCACCTATTCAAAGGCCTCCCTCCTGGTCGGATAATCGAATTTGCCGAAAAAAGTCATGCACAGATTATTGTAATGGGCAGCTGCGGTAAAAGCGGTATAAAGCACATATTGCTTGGGTCAGTGGCTGAACGTGTTGCTCAACTTTCCACAGTACCCGTTGTAATAGTAAAAAAACCACTGGATGACGAGAATACAAATGAATAGCCCATTACTTAGCATGGAACTATTAGGAGGATTGTTTGGAGGGCTAGCTCTGTTTCTGTTTGGTATGGATATGATGACCAAAGCTCTCAAGCTAGTGGCTGGCGATCACATGAAAGACCTACTTGCCAGATTCACCCGCAACAGATTTGTTGGTGCCGGTATGGGTGCAATTATAACCGCAATAATCCAGTCTTCCTCTGTGACCACCGTCCTGCTGGTTGGGTTTATTTCGGCAGGAATCATGTCAATGGCTCAAAGCGTCCCTGTTATTATTGGGGCTAATATTGGTACCACCATTACAGCACAAATTCTGGCATTTAAGGTTACCAAGCTTGCATTATTCCTTATAGCCATCGGTTTTTTTGTATCCTTTATCCCAAAAAACAAGAAGGTAAGGCAATATGGTTTTATGATTATGGGGCTTGGTCTTGTTTTTTTTGGTATGAGCACCATGAGTGATGGAATGAAACCACTTCGCTCTTATGAACCATTCATCCAGTTTATGACAACCCTTCAGAGCCCTCTATATGCTGCATGTGTTGGCGCTGCTTTTACTGCTGTAATACAATCATCTTCTGCAACCACAGGTATTTTAATTGTTATGGCTGGACAGGGCCTCCTCGGCCTTGAAACAGCTATTGCCTTAACACTCGGTTCCAATGTCGGCACATGTATTACCGCAGTTCTCGCATCCCTAGGAAAACCTCGCGAAGCTATCCGAACTGCTGCCGTCCATATTCTTTTCAATGTTGCAGGAGCTGCCATCTGGATTGGATTTGTCCCTCAACTTGCTGAAATTGCACGCTGGCTTTCTCCTGTACATACTGAGCTCACAGGGGTAGCACGTTTAACAGCAGAATCTCCTCGTCAGATTGCAAATATTCATACATTTTTTAATCTTATTAACGCTTTTCTGTTTATTGGCTTTACTACACAAATTGCCCGCATTGTTGAGTGGCTAATACCAGACAAACCGATAACTGTTAATGAATCCTTCTTGCCTATATTTCTCGATGAATCACTGCTTTCAACACCGTCCATAGCGCTTGAGAATGCAAGCAGGGAGATTGCAAGAATGGGCAGTTTCACCAGGAGCATTGTGGACGAATCAATGCCGCTTGCCATAAAGGGCACTCAAGAAGAATTGCGATTATTCAGGGACAAGGACAAGATCATTGATAGTCTACATCATCATATTATAGAGCATTTGAGCTTGATTAGTTCAGAAGATTTAACCAAAACTCAATCGAAACAATTAATCAACCTTATTCAAATTGCGAATGGCCTGGAACGGATTGGCGACAGAATTTCAACTGATCTTGTGGTTTCATCAATTAAACGCATAAAGGAAAATGTCACTGTTAGTTCCCAAACGGCCAAAGTGTTGATGGGTTTTCATTCTGAGATAGTCAAAGCCCTGGACAGCACCCTTACAGCATTCGCAAATAGCGATAAAAAACTGGCAAAAAATGTTCGAGCCATGAAGGGTGATGTTAGCAGAATGAACAAAGAGATAACCCGCTATGAAATTCAACGCTTAACCGCTGATGCGCCAAATCGTATTGCGACCTATGCCCGGGAGGTTGAAATTGTTGACATTATGGATAATATATTCCGTATTATCAGACGAATAGCCCGAATTGAACCAAACCAAAAGGATGACCCCTTAAAAGAGATCGCCTTCGATGATGCGGAATAGCCAGGTTCGCTCTTGACTGCGGTCTTCCCTGGCCTCCCTTTCGCTTTTACTGGAATAATGGTAGAAGAATGTTTTCAATAATATTCGTACAGACAATTATTATTTTTACTTGTAGCAATGGAGCCAATAATGAACAGAGAAATATATCAGGAACCGCTAGTCAGTCGTTACACCAGTCGGGACATGCAGGAGCTTTTTTCTGAAAAAACTAAATTCACGACCTGGAGACGTTGCTGGCTGGCACTGGCTGAAGCCCAGTATGAACTTGGCCTTACAGATATAATTAACCCTGCAATGCTTGATGAAATGCGGGCCAATATAAATAACATCGACTTTGATGTGGCTGCTGCAAAAGAAAAGGAAATCAGGCATGATGTTATGGCCCATGTCTACGAATTTGGTATGAAATGCCCTAAAGCTGAAGGTATTATCCACCTCGGTGCCACCTCTCAGTTTGTTGTTTGTAATACAGATCTTATTATTCAGAAAAAGGCATTAGATCTTGTTCGCAAGGCTGTTCTTAAAGTTGTTTCAAATCTTTCCAAATTCTGTCTGGAACATAAGGATTTACCGACCCTTGGGTTCACCCATTATCAACCAGCGCAACCCACCACAGTAGGGAAACGAAACACACTCTACATTCAAGACCTTGTGATGGATCTTGAGTATATTGATTCTTTTTTGGATCAGGTCAAAGCACGTGGTGCAAAGGGTACAGTAGGAACGCAGGCGACCTTCCTGGAACTTTTTCATGGTGACAATGAAAAAGTAAGACAACTGGACACTCTGGTTTCTAAAAAGTTAGGATTCGATAAAACCTTTGAAGTAACCGGCCAGACGTATCCCAGAAAACTTGATATGAAACTTGCGGAAACTCTTTCTGGACTTGGAGCTTCTGCCCACAAATTCGCAGTCGATCTTCGTTTACTTTCTAACCTGAAAGTACAGGAAGAGCCTTTTGCCAAGCAACAAACCGGATCATCAGCTATGGCATACAAGCGCAACCCTATGCGTTCTGAAAGGATGACCGGGTTAAGCCGAAAACTTATGGGGCTTCCATCTGATTTTGCAGCTACTTTTGCCAATCAGTGGTTTGAGAGGACTCTGGATGACTCTGCGATTCGCCGAATGGATATTCCACAAGCCTTCTTACTCACTGACGCAATACTCAAGCTATACATTAACATAACAAGCAAAATGGTTGTATTTCCAAAACAAGTAGAGCGACACCTCCGAATGGAACTTCCATTTATGTCCACAGAAAAAATACTTATGGAAGCTGTGGCACAAGGTAAGTCACGACAGGAAATGCATGAGGTTGTGAAGGAACATTCTCTCGCGGCAGGGAAAGTTGTTAAAGAAGAGGGCCTGGACAATGACCTTCTGGAGCGTCTCGCAAAAGACGATCGTATCCCCTTCTCTCTAAACGAACTCAACGACCTTGTTGGTGACTACACCCAGTTCACCGGACGAGCTTCAGCTCAAACCGATGAATACATCAGAGAAGTGATAGTCCCCTTACTTGCAGCCAGGGAAAGTCAGATGGGTGAAGTTGATTCGTCGTTATCTGTTTAGATTTCACTTGGTTACTACCATGCAACTAAATAAAGTTTATCTTCGTATCGCTAATGAGCGTTACCATTTCTTAAAATTTATCCTTGAGGGCTATGATGGCCTTTGCCTCCTGTCAACTGTTCCCGGAGACAAAGGTTGTGTCTGTATTCGATATCCCGAGAATTATGGCGACACCCTCTTTCAACTTCTTGGAAATATTTCCAAAACAATCACCACTAAGGAATCAACAATTCCTGCTTAATATGAGTCAAAAATCCTTCCTTATAAAAACCTTTGGCTGCCAGATGAATGACCGTGATTC
>JAOZLM010000339.1 GCA_029934815.1 Desulfocapsa sp.
CTCAAAACAATTCATCGACAAGCTCGTCTCCTTTCCAACGGTATCAAGCGATTCCAACCTTTCGCTGATTCGATTTGTCCAATCCTATCTGACAGATTACGGGGTGAGCTGTCATGTGATGCTCAGTAACGATGGCAAAAAAGCAAATCTTTATGCTACAGTTGGTCCAATGGTAGAAGGAGGTGTCGTTCTCTCCGGGCATACTGATGTGGTTCCGGTTCTTGGTCAGCCCTGGGATAGCGATCCCTTTCAGGTTCTGGAAAAAGATGGTCGTCTATACGGTCGTGGGACAGCTGACATGAAGAGTTTCCTGGCAATTGGACTGGCTCTTGTACCGGTAATGCTGGAAAAAAGTTTGCAAAAACCCATCCATTTTGCCCTTTCTTACGATGAAGAAATCGGCTGTTTCGGAGCACCTGCCATGATCAATGAAATGGCAGAAGTACTTCCACACCCCATGGCAGTCATTGTTGGTGAACCGACCTCCATGCGCATCATTAATGCACACAAAGGTATCGGCAGTTACACAACAACAGTTACGGGGCATGAGGCACATTCCAGCCAGATTGATCGTGGTGTCAGTGGGGTTATGACAGCTGCACGCCTTGTTACTTTTCTGGAAGATATGATGCTTGAGAACAAGCGTAATATTTCTTCAAATTCACCTTTTGAGCCACCTTATACTTCTGTACATGTCGGTGTGATCAAGGGTGGCACGGCTGTCAACATCATCGCCCGCCAATGCTCCTTTGACTGGGATGTTCGTACCATCCCGGGTGAAACAGCCCGGGATTATGTTAACAAGTTACACAATTATTGCGAACCACTCATCAAAGAGATGCGAAAAATTTCACCCGCCTGCGACATTGTAACTACTGTTAATGCCGAGGCACCCGGTATGCTGCCGGAAGAGGACGGTGCAGCAGAACAGTTGTGTAAACAGTTGAGCGGTGAGAAACAAAGCAAAACAGTCTCGTATGCGACGGAGGGCGGTCTCTTTCAAGAGGCTGGCTTTTCCACTGCTATCTGTGGCCCTGGTTCCATTGATCAGGCTCACAGGCCCAATGAATACATCGAGATTTCCCAGGTTCAGGCAGCAGAAATTTTTATGCACAAGCTTATCGCTCAATTGAGTTGAACAGGATATATAATAATATAGCCCCTGACAGTAAAAATTTACCGGTACTGATTAAGAGCACCACTCATGAAGCTGATTTTGCCCTTTATGCTGAGAAATGAATGACAAATTGCACACCGGAATTTGAAATAGTAAACGGATATATACCTGGATCAATCGGTCGGATTTCTGAACTTCATGGAATCTATTATCACGACCATTGGAACTTTGGCCTCTATTTTGAGGCAAAAGTTGCCACTGAACTTTCAGAATTCCTTAAAAGATATGATGACAACAGAGATGGAATCTGGATTGTCACCATGAATGGCCGGGTTGAAGGTTCAATCATTATAGACGGTATTCATGGCAAAAAAGGCGCTCATTTAAGATGGTTTATCATATCCGATACCTTACGGGGCAAAAAAGTTGGCAAGATGCTTATCAGGAAGGCAATCGAGTTCTGCAGAGCTAAAAACTACAAAACAACATACCTCTGGACTTTTGAGGGACTTGAGGCTGCAAGACATTTATACGAAGAGATTGGTTTTACGCTTATTAAACAACAGGGTGGCGTTCAATGGGGCACCACAGTAAACGAGCAATGTTTTGAATTAACAACTGATTGAAAACCGGACAATTCTCTCTGGTTTTTACCCAATGGAGACTCATTCAGCATGAAAACAAAAACACTCTTCACCGGTGGTCTTGTCTTTGACGGCAAGGGAGAACTATCAGAAGACACAGCAGTTCTGATTGAAAATGATCGGATTACAGATGTTGCTCATACAAAGAGTTTTGCTGGATTTAGTGGTGAAGTTATTGACACCAGCGGAGCCACGCTCATGCCCGGGTTGATCGATTGCCATGTCCATCTTTGCTATAAAGGGGCGGCTGATCCATCTGCTGCATTAGCCAAATTAGCACCAGGGGCGATTACCCTGACAGCCCTTGAGAATGCCCAGCTGTCACTGAGACATGGTATAACCAGTGTGCGCGATTGCGGAGGGAAAGAATACCTTGAAATCCCGGTACGCGACGCTGTGAGTAGAGGTGATTTTCAGGGCCCCACTATTCATTGTGCCGGACGAATGATCTGCATGACAGGAGGCCATGGAAGTCGTTGGGGTCGAATAGCTGATGGCTGCGATGAGATTGTAAAAGCAGTTCGAGAACAGGTTCATGCCGGGTGTGATTTTGTAAAAATAATGGCAACAGGCGGCGTTATGACCTTTGGTGTGAATCCCAAAGATGCCCACTACACTGCAGAAGAGATGGCCTGTGGTATTCAGGAAGCCAAGCGCCTTAACAAGCGAACCGCCACCCATGCCCAGGGGACAGAAGGAATACTCAATGCTATTCGTGGCGGCATCACCTCCATAGAGCATGGCGTGTATCTGGATGAGCAGTGTATCGAAGAAATGCTCGAAGCTGGAACGTACCTGGTACCAACTATTTCCGCCCTGCATAATATACTCGAACATGCTGATAAGGGTATTCCTGCATACATGGTTGAGAAATCAGAACAAGTGGCAGAACAACAACGGGAATCTCTTATCTCTTTTTATCGTGCAGGAGGCCTTTTAGCCATGGGGACAGATGCAGGCACACCATTCAATCTGCACGGTGCCAACGCCTGGGAACTGAAATTGATGGTTGACTACGGCATTTCAGAAAAAGATGCCCTGCGGGCCGGTTGCTCTGCAGGGGCTGAGCTACTTGGCCTGGCGGAACATGGATGCATACAAACAGGTGCAGTAGCCGACCTGCTCCTGGTAAAAGGAAATCCACTGGAAGATATCACCATGGCTGGCGATTATCATAATCACCTT
>JAOZLM010000064.1:0-6934 GCA_029934815.1 Desulfocapsa sp.
TGATCCGGAATGACGGGATCGCAGAAATCGAACAGAACTGAGGTTCAGTGGTAATCAAGAACAATTAGATATTAATTCAGCATCACCCACCCTAACGATTGTTTAAAATATCCTCAATACTCCTGTCACCAATTTTATGGCTGAATATTGCCTCCAGAAGCGGCTGTACTTTTGCCATTTCCTCTTCAATCAGTAAAAATCCTGGCAGTGGTAAAGCTTTGTTCACATTTGCTCTCCCCTGATCGGATAAAGATGCGGGAAGCTGTCTGAAAAGCGCTCTGTTTTCAGGAAGATCACTAAGAGCCAGTAAAACATCAAACATATTTCCCAGATATTCACCCTGTCCAAGATGTTCAATAATCTGCATAACAGCAGATGATGCAGACAGGTAGGTGGAACCGATCTCTGCAGGTACTCCGGGTTTACAGACGATTTCAGAAATAAAACAGCGGCAGGAAAAAGGACGCACATCATAAATTGTACAGCAGTTGTCTTTAAGAAATGGGCAAGGTTCTTCATTTCCATACGATTCAGGAATTACATCATCACCCTGCAAACAACTGGCAGCAAAACTATTGGTGGTAACCTGAACTCTTCTGGTTTTCCCTGTTTCCTGAAGTTTTGCAGCAAGCCATGACTCTTGCCCCTTATCACGTACATAACGATGGATTAGTTCTCCCTCAACTGCTGTGATAAGTACATTTTGGGTACAACAAGCTGAACATCCTTTTTTGCAGACACTCTTTTCCTCAATCCATTGTTCAAATTCTTCGTATATTCCTTGCAACACTTCTTCTTTCAATGAAAGCATTCTCTTACCCTTCTTTCTAGTATAACTATCAGTTTTAATTCGTTCAGTAAAACCATTGACTTTGGTATTTGCACTCCACTATAGTGGTAAATAGAGCATTTGCATACTTTTCTCTGTAATTGCAGGAGTTCATTGTTCCATGAGCAGCGCCCATGCAGAAGCAGGTAACTATTCAAGTCATCAAGTCATTTTCAATGATATTACACACCAGATTTACAAATAAATTCTGTAAACAAATGCTTGGCGTGAGCGCACTTGGCCTCACCCTCAGCTTATCCTCCTGCATGGTAGGACCCGACTATACCATTCCGGAATCTGCCGATTCAATTCACATCAGCAGCATCGTGTATCCGGATGTTCGCTTTGAGCAAACAGACCTCAGTCACTGGTGGACTGTTTTTGATGATGAGCAACTAAGCACTCTTATCAGGCGTGGCGAAGAAAAGAATATTGATATTAAAATTGCCATTGCCAGAGTGAAAGAGGCTCGTGCCACTCTTGGAATTCAGGATTCTGGTCTTTACCCGGCAGTGGATGCCAACGGGTCAATTGCCTGGGGGAAAGAAAGCGAAAGTATAAATCCACTTGCCACAAGCTCCCAGACAAAATATGCCCTTTCTGCTGATGCAAGCTGGGAGATTGATCTCTTTGGGCGAATACGACGATCCATTGAAGCAGCAACCGCTGATTATCAGGCTTCCTGGGAAGATCATAACGATGTCCTCATTACTATTAGAGCTGAAATAGCCTCCAACTATCTCTCCTATCGAAGTTTGCAGGCGCAACTTGAAACAGCCAGAAACAATATAACGTCCCAGCGAGAGATGTTGAATCTTACTCAAATTCGCTACGATAACGGAATAGCGACGTATCTGGATGTTGCTCAGGCCTCCCGGGTTGTGGCAGGTACTGAAGCTGACCTGCCTCTTATCAGGATGCAGCTTACGCAAAATATCACCGCACTTAGTGTGCTGACAGGAGAATCATCCGATACCCTTCGGCAGGAATTGCAGACCATTAAACCTGTTCCACTCCCGGTATCAGCATTAACAGTTGGTATTCCTGCAGATCGAATCAGACAAAGACCGGATGTGAAAAAAGCAGAACGTCAGCTAGCCGCTCAGACTGCGCGAGTTGGTGTAGCCACAGCTGATCTTTACCCCAGCTTCTCACTTCTTGGTAGTCTTGGGCTTGCATCACTCAGTACCGGAGATTTCCTTAATTCCGGAAGCAATGTATATGGCATTGGTCCTTCCCTTTCCTGGAATATCTTTGATATGGGCCGCATACGACAAAATATTGCAGTACAGGATGCCCGCACCGAACAGGCACTGCTCAGTTACGAACTCACAATGTTGAAAGCCATCAAAGAAGTGGAAGACAGCTTAAGTGGTTTCCATGAGCAACAGGCACGTCTAAAGGCACTTGCTAAATCAGTAACAGCCTCAGAAGAGTCACTAGAAATGTCCACAAAGCTTTACAAGGATGGCCTCACACCTTTTCAGGATGTGCTGGATGCCCAACGCGCCCTGTTAAATGCTGAAAGCTCAAGAGACCAAACCACTGGAAATTCTGCTATTCAACTTGTCAGCTTATATAAAGCCCTAGCAGGTGGCTGGTCCACCGAAGAGAGAACAAGGCAGCAACCTCCACAATAAAAAATCACTTTATAATTCCATGAAAAATCTAGTCTCGTACTCAACAATCCTTCTCGTTAGCGTTATAAGCCTTCTCCTCGTTGGCTGTAACGAAAAAGAACAAAAGAAAAAAACACCTCGACCGCCTCCTGCAGTCACTGTCACAAAACCAACGGTACAGGATGTCGTCAATTATCAATACTTTACGGGTTACACTGAGGCAGTAAAAACTATTGAACTTCGTGCACGAGTAGAAGGATATCTTGAAAGTTTTACCTTCGATCCGGGCATGTTTGTAAAAAAGGGGGATTTACTTTTCACCATTGACCCAAAACCATTTGAAGCCGATGTCGCCAGGGCTGAAGCTAATCTTGAGACTCGCCAGGCTGAGAAGACACTGGCAAGCGCCACCTTAAAACGCAAAGAAAGTGCCTATAAACAAAAAGCGGTTAGTGAGCTTGCTGTTCTTGAAGCCAGAGCAGAACTCAGCAAGACTGTGGCACAGGTTAAAGAATCTGAGGCACAACTGGTATCGTCCAAACTCAATCTGTCCTATACAAAAATGTATGCACCGGACAACGGTCGTATCAGCAGAAACAAGGTTGATGAAGGCAACCTTGTAGGCACAGGTGGTGATAAAACACTGCTTGCCACACTGGTTAATTACGATCCTGTTTATGTTTATTTTAATATGGATGAGCGCTCCTTCCTGCTCTTCAAAAACCACTTTAAAGAAAGCGGACAAAATATCAGAAACGATAATGTAACAATTGACCTTGCGCTCGATGGGGATTCAGGCTTCCCGTACCCCGGCAAAGCCGACTATATTGCAAATGAGCTTGATCTTTCAACAGGTACCATATTAGCACGTGGAACATTTCCAAATAAAGACCTCTTTATCATTCCCGGCCTCTTTGCAAAAATCCGTATCCCAATAAGTGATGCCAAAGCAGCACTGCTAGTTCCTGAAGTTGCAGTTTCTTCCGATCAGCGTGGCCGCTTTCTGCTTACCGTTACAAATGATGGTACCGTTGAATACAAACCCATAGAAACTGGTGCATTACTCTCCGGGATGCGAGTTATCAAAAAAGGCATCTCGGAAGAAGACCTTGTTATTATTAAAGGTATCCAGCGAGCACGACCCGGCGCAAAAGTTACTCCACAGACTGCCAGTAATTAAGGAGTAAAATTCAATGAGCCACTTTTTTATTAATCGTCCTATATTTTCTGCTGTTATTGCACTGATTGTAGTTCTGGCAGGTGCCGTCTCCCTCAGCGGACTCCCTATTGCGCAATACCCTGAACTTGCTCCGCCAACAGTACAAGTCACCACTGCCTATCCCGGTGCCAATGCCCAGGTTATTGCAGATACTGTTGCAGCCCCCATCGAACAGCAGATTAATGGTGTTGAGGGCATGATTTACATGTCCAGCACATCCACCAACTCCGGTACATATTCCTGCACAGTATCATTTGAAACCGGAACAGATGCGGATATGGCAGCTGTCCTTGTCCAGAACCGTGTTGCCATAGCCATGGCGTCCTTGCCACAGGAAGTAAAGAACATTGGAGTTACTACAAAAAAACGATCAAATTCTGTCGTTTTAATGATAACACTCACATCGCCAAACAAAACCTACGACAAATATTATCTCAGTAACTACATAACACTCCGTTTGAAAGATGAAATTTCCAGAATTCCCGGTGTCGGTGATGCAAGTGCCTATGGAGCTGGTGACTACTCCATGCGTATCTGGCTTGATCCTCACTTATTACGTGCAAGAAATCTCACCACAAGCGATGTGGCAAGTGCCCTTCGTGAACAGAATGTTCAGGTTGCTGCTGGACAAATTGGAGCGCCTCCTGCCCCTTCCGGGCAAGCATTTCAATACACAATAAACACCCATGGGCGTTTAAGCGATCCAGAAGAATTTGGCAATATTATTGTTAAACGTGCTGATGGCGGTAAAACCACACGAGTAAAAGATGTCGCCAAAGTTGAAATGCAATCAAAAGATTACGGTTTCAGCACCAGACTTAATGGCCAGGACAACGCAATGATGATGATTTATCAGTTGCCTGGTGCCAATGCCATCGATTTAAAAGAAAAAATTGCCGAAAAAATGGAAGTGTTATCAAAATCTTTCCCGGAAGATCTTGAATATCAGATACCTTTTGATACAACCCTTTTTGTGGAAGAAGCCATTGCTGAAGTTGAAACGACCTTGTGGATTGCAATTGTTCTTGTTCTTATCGTAATCTTTATTTTCCTTCAGGACTGGCGCGCGACACTCATTCCCATCATAACTATTCCTGTTTCCCTGATTGGCACCTTTGCTGTAATGGCGATGATCGGTTTTTCAATCAATATGATTACTCTTTTTGGTATTGTGCTGGCTATCGGTATTGTTGTCGATGATGCCATAGTGGTTGTTGAAAATACCATGCGAAATATTGACGAACATAATATGAGTGCCAAAGAAGGTGCACTTGCTGCCATGGATGAAGTAACAGGTCCCATTGTGGCTACTACTCTCGTCCTTTTGGCAGTTTTTATTCCCACTGCATTTTTAGGTGGAATAACCGGACAGCTTTACAGACAGTTTGCTCTGACTATTGCCGCATCTACTTTTTTCTCTTCGATAAATGCACTTACCTTAAGTCCCGCTCTCTGTGCTCTTATCCTCCGTCCCACCCCTGAAAAAAAGTTTATATTTTTCCGCTGGTTTGATGCCCTTTTTGACAAATCCCGTAATGCTTACGAAGCAATAGTACGTGTTATGGTACGAAGATCACTCATCACCATGATCCTCTTTGCAGGTATTGCCGTAGCTGCCTGGACTGGTTTCACCGGACTTCCGACAGGGTTTATCCCGACAGAAGATCAGGGCTACGCAATGTATGCCATCCAACTGCCTGATGCAGCATCACTTGAACGCACTCAGGCTGTGGTTGATGACCTTGAAACAGCTCTTGAGAGCATGGAAGGGGTCAAAGACTATATATCAGTCACCGGTTTTTCACTGCTTGACGGTGCTGGAATGTCTAATGGCGCAGCACTATGGGTTATTTTTGATGATTTTGCCGAACGAATTCCCTCTGGCCATGATCTGAAAAACATACTCACTCAGATGGGAATTGCAGGCAGCCATATTCAGGAAGCCATGATCAGGCAGTTTCCTCCTCCACCAATTTCCGGGATTGGAAATGCAGGAGGATTTCAATTACAGGTTGAAGATGTTGCGGGAGTTGGTCTTCCGGCATTGCAGGAAATAACACTAGATCTCTCAGGTGAAGCAATGAGTAATCCTGCTATTTCCTCTGCCTTTTCTACCTTTCGCGCGAATGTACCACAGCTTTTTGCAGATATTGATCGAACAAAAGCCAAAACCATGAATATCGATCTCTCTGAAATATTTGGATCTATGCAGGCCTTTTTGGGTGCTTCTTATGTCAATGACTTCAACAAATTTAACCGGACTTTTCAGGTTAATATTCAGGCAGAAGATGATGCGCGAGCTGAAGTTGAAGATATCGGCAAGCTGCAGGTACGCAGCCGTGACGGAAAGATGGTTCCTCTTGGTACACTTCTTTCAGTGGAAGAGATTTTGGGTCCAGCCATCATCACCCGCTATAATATGTATCCAACTGCCACACTAACCGGTTCTCCTGCTCCCGGATTTAGTTCCGGTGAAGCGATGCAGGCAATGGAACAGGTGGCCTCAAACGTATTACCCGCTTCTATGGGCTCTGAGTGGACCGGCATGTCTTATCAGGAACAAAATGCAGGGAATCCCGGGCCGGTATTTGCTCTCTGTATAGTGCTTGTTTATCTGGTGCTCTGTGCGCAATATGAAAGCTGGTCTATTTCCATTGGCGTTATCCTTTCTGTTCCACTTGCTCTTCTTGGAACAGTTGCAGCTTTGATGATCCGGCAAATGGACAACAATGTATATACCCAGATTGGTATTGTACTGCTCATTGCCCTGGCCTGTAAAAATGCAATTTTAATTATTGAATTTGCGGTGGAAGCACGTGAGAAAAAGGGAATGTCAATCTTTGATTCGGCCATGGACGCAGCAAGACTCCGTTTTCGACCAATACTTATGACATCATTCGCATTTATTTTAGGTGTTTATCCGCTGGTTATTGCAAGTGGTGCAGGAGGTGCTTCAAGGCAGGCATTGGGTACTGCTGTTTTTGGCGGGATGATTGCTGCGACGTTTCTGGCTGTTTTATTTGTACCGGTTTTTTATAAGGTTATTCAGAGTAGCAGCGAAAGATTTTTTCCACGCAAGGAAGAGTGAGCTGAAAAAGGGATATTTGACACTGTAATGCCAAATATCCCAAGCCATCAATCATCCGCTTCCCAGAAGTCTTCCTTCTCGGCGCCACAAGTTGGGCAAACCCAGTCTGCAGGGACATCTTCCCAGGCAGTTCCTGCCTCTACACCATTTTCATAGTCACCTTCTGCCGGATCGTAAAT
>JAOZLM010000064.1:7034-9643 GCA_029934815.1 Desulfocapsa sp.
GCCGGATGGCTTGCTCAGGGAGCACAAGGCCCAGGCGCTGCAGAGCAGGAAAAACTGACCACGCCATTGGCTGCAGATGCTGCACAAATCAAAAAGTGGGAAACATTTTTAAATAATAAGGATCCCAAACACGCCATAACCGCCAGATACCTGTATGACCATCTGTTTCTAGCCCATATTAAGTTTGGCACAGATACAAATGAGTTCTACGAACTTCTTCGTTCAAAAACACCAGCCGGTGAAACGATAGACCTTATCAATACTGTTCGCCCCTATGATGATCCGGGTGTTGAAAAATTCTACTATCGTTTTCGGAAAATCCACTCAACGATTGTGCATAAAACGCACATGGTTTTTAACTTTGACGACGCACAACTTAGACGCTTTAATGAGCTTTTCATTGACCCCAAGTGGCTGCAGGAACCCCACCTGATGAGCTACGAATCGAAAGAGAGTGCTAATCCATTTATTACCTATGAACAGATTCCACCGCGCAGCAGATACCAGTTTCTACTCGACAATGCCCATTATGTAATCATGACCTTTATCCGTGGACCGGTTTGTCGCGGCCAAATTGCTCTCAATGTGATCCCTGATCAATTCTGGGTAATGTTTCAGGATCCTGATCATGATATGTCTGTGCGTTATCCTGCTTTCCTGAAACATCAGGCTAACAATCTGATTATGCCAATTGAAAAAGGAAGCAAGTTTCCCGTCTGGGATCTGATTGGCAACAAATACGATAAAGCAGCAGACAGATATTTTAAAGCCAGACAGGAATTTTATATGGCTCTCAACTATAACGGTTTTGGTTATGAGGGGATCTGGAAGGGCAACAAAGCAGAAGACACTCCTATACTCACCGTCTACCGCCATTTTGACAGTGCTTCTGTCCATAAGGGAGTTCTTGGTGATCTTCCCCGTACCATGTGGGTGATGGACTATCCACTCCTTGAACGTATCTATTATGCTCTGGTTGCAGGTTTTGACGTATACGGAACGCTTGGCCATCAACTGGCAATTCGTCTTTATATGGACGGCCTTCGGGAAGAAGGTGAAAGCTATTTCTTAAACTATATGCCTGAAGATGTGCGGCAGGAAATGGCTGAATCCTGGTACAAAGGGATAAAGCCAAAAAACCTGAACCACCATGATGCAGGAATGCCAACAAAAATCGAATACCAGACCGACAGGCCAAAACTCGAATTTATTCAAAACATTGTAACAAAACAGATTAATCCTGAAACAGGTATAACATTTGATGCTATCAATTTTGTACCAGACGGAAATTTTCCACCACTCCCCGACAAATACGAGGTGCTTGAAGATTACCTGCAGGCCTTTCGCTCTGTTTCACAACCCGGTACCAAATTTTTCTCTTTTGTGACCGACTTCAACGCCAACGTTGTTTATATCAGAATTCGGGAAACCGATGGGACGGATGTTGTCTTATCTATGGTAATCAATCGATGGCATGATAATGTTTCATTTCTTTTCAAAGAATCCAGCACACTTGATCCTTCCAAAGATAATGTAGACTTCCTTCTGGGGTTTCACGGATCGTATCCCAATTATTTTATAGATATTACCCAGGAACAACTTCCGGATTTCTTTGATCTGCTTGCCAATCTTGATACCACTGATGTTGAAGAAGTTAGCAAGCGCTTCGATGTGTACGGTATCAACCGTGCGGAAAGTGACTTCTGGGAAAAATATGACTGGTTCCAGGATCGTTTCAATAAAAATCAGCCTGTACAGTCAGGACTTTTTGATTTAAACCGTTACTTTTACAAAGCATCAAAACAACCAGAAATCTAATAGAGTTGTTCTATGATAGAATTTAAATCATTTCCAAATGGATTCACCTATCTTTCTGTCATAAATAAAAGTGCAAAAGCTAAAATTGCACTTCAGGGTGCGCACTTGTTCCAGTACCAGAGGCATGGTGACACGCCTTTACTTTACGTTAGCAATACCAGCCACTTCGAAACTGGAAAAGCTATTCGAGGTGGCATTCCTGTCTGCTGGCCATGGTTTGGCAAACATAAAAACGAGAAGAATTTTCCTCAGCACGGTTTTGCCCGTACCGCGCTCTGGCAATGTATTGACACTAATGAGGACGATGATCATTCCACTGAAATCACGTTACGACTTGAAAATAGTCAGAAAAACAAAGAGCTATGGCCATATAAATCTGACTTACAGCTCAAATTCCTGATTACTGATACTCTCAGTCTCCAACTTACGACCACGAACCAAGATCAAGAGTCCTTCACAATCAGTTCTGCTCTGCACAGTTATTTTTCAGTTTCTGATATTTCCAGTGTTATCGTTAAAGGCCTGGATAATACCCCGTTTATCGACACCCTCACCATGGACCATAAACGGCAGACAGGCGACATATCAATAACTCAGGAGACAGATCGTGTATACCAGGAGACTTGCCACCCCATTGAACTCCACGATGCTGAGCGTATCGTAACCATTAACAATAATGGTTCAAAATCTGTTGTTCTCTGGAATCCATGGATAGAAAAAAGCCTAACAATGGCCGATCTTGACGATAACGGTTACAAAACAATGCTATGCATCGAAACAGCGAATGCGTT
>JAOZLM010000065.1 GCA_029934815.1 Desulfocapsa sp.
AGTCCGGAATGACTAAAGCTCAGCCACCGCCTTAGTCACGGTAAACTCTATCGCCATTTTTCAATAACAATTATTTTAGAATACCACTGTCTGCAGCTCACTATTTCCAGAAACTCCACGATCAGTTAACAGTCATTTTTTTAAGATGATAATCCTGAAGAGCATGGAGTGCACGTTCCAGATTATTTGTCGATGACATAACAATAATTGGTAGACTTCCTTTCTCGATACCAAGATAAAAACCCTTGGCAATAGGCCAGAATTTGTTGATCTTTTCAATCGTGGGCTGCAATGCGGCAGGATAACTAAAGGCATTGACATTTTTCAGATTCGCTTCAAATTTTTCAATGGCATTTTTAAGCTGAACCACATTATTATAATCTTTGAATCCGGCTTTGTGGGCAATATAATATTTGTTAATACGTTCAAGCAGGAACTCCATTTGCTTAACGCTAATCAATCCAGTCTGTTCAGTATCATTTTTAACGATCTGTTTCTGTCCAATCAGTGTCGCACCTTCAAGCAGTGATTCACTAAAGTCCAGCATCATTGCACCATTTTCTTCAGAGTAGGGTTGTGTAATTGTTGTTTTCATCTCATCACGTGAAAACTCGATAAAGGTCAATACTCCCTTGACTTCATCATCCCCTGATGCCGCTTTGTTTAATACAACAATAGCACTATCCAACCGATCCAGGCCTTCACTTATATCTCTTTTCGCCTGAACAACACGAATCTCCAGTTCTTTATAGAAGTATGCCTTGGTAATTTCCTGGCTTACATCTTTTATATTTCCCGCAGCTTCAAGAGCTACAACCTGTTGTTTGACTGCTGCTCCTGCTGTTTGTGCAAGCATAAAACAGCCACACATCATAAGACCAATTTTCAGAATAGATTTACTCAATTTGTTCATTTTATTATCTCCTTTTTAAAGTTAAAGGCAACTGCTATAAGCATCAAATTGATACTATCGCCAACAGTTCCTTTAAGGTAGTTTTGAGGTGGTTGAATTAGCTGTCTTCACCCAACAAAATAGATAAATCATCAGCTTCAATACTTTGAGAGCCGGTATTATCAGCGTTCAGTTTGAAGATGGCAACAGCCTGTAGCATTTCATCGGCCACATGAGCCATATCCCGTATGGATGTTGATGAAGTTCTTGTTTCTCTTGCAGATTCTGTACTGATAACACCAATCTCGTTCATTGTTTTTGCAACTTCACCAGAGCTTGTGGCCTGCTCGTTTGTCGTACGTGATACAGCACCAATTAATTCGGTTACCTCAGCAGAACGGGTATTAATATCATTGAGTTTAGCAAGGGCATCCTCAGAAAGTTTTGTTCCTCGAACAACTTCCTGAATACTGGAATCCATACTCACTCCCGCATCACTGATCTCACCTAAAATATTCCGAACGAGGGTATCAATTTGTCTGGTGGAGCCGGCAGACCGCTCTGAAAGACGCTGAATTTCTTCTGCAACAACAGCAAAGCCACGTCCTTCTTCACCAGCCGCTGCAGCCTGAATGGATGCATTAAGAGCAAGAATAGATGTTCTGTCTGAGATCTCATTAATGGTCCTCGCGAAATCACTGATTTCCTGAGAGCTCTCACCCAGACGTTTGATAGCCCGAGCCGTATCCTGAACGTTACCTCGAATGGCATCCATTGCCCGACCAGTATCTTCAACCGCCTTTGTTCCTTCTGTGGCTGCAATTGTTGATAGAGCCGATGTCTCGGCAGAGGCTTGTGCCCGCATTGCCGCCTCACCTATTGCCTTGGTCATTTTGTTAATTTCACGAACAGCACCAGTCACCAGCTCAGCCTGTGCATCACTCCGAACTGCCAGTTTATCAGTGGAGGAACTCAAAGTATTCGCTGTAACACCAACCTCTTCAGAATATTTTTTAATCTTAGCAATAGCAAGACTCAGTTCCTCGAGCATCATATTCAAAGAATCGGCCACAGTGCCGGTTGCATCTTCATGCACAGTTGCACGAACTGTCATATCACCTTCAGAGAGTGCAGAAATATCCATAAGCAGTTCCATAATGGATTGCTGTAACTGATCATGCTCCTCTTGACGATCTGTAATCAAATCCTTTGTTGTACCAATCATCTCATTAAAGGATGAAGCCATGGTACCTAGTTCATCGTTACTGATAACTTCCGCCCTGGTATCATAGTCACCGGTCTCAACCCTGGACATTGCACTCATGATGGCCCCGACCTGTCTGGTAATACCGCCGGATACAAGAAAACTCAGCAAAAGAACAGCAACGACACCACCTGCCGCCAGCATGAGACTGGTATTTAAAAGCTTGGTTACAGGCTTTGAAATTTCCGCCTGGCTGACTTCATTCACAATTGCCCAGTTCAAATCCTGAAAGGAAAAAGGCTTCCATGAGGCCAGCACTGTATCGCCAAAACCATTTACTGTTATACCAGTACCACTTTTACCTGCCAGCGCTTCCCGCACTGGTTTTGTATCAACCTTAAGCTTAGGATTTAGAGATGTTGACTTTACATTATGATTCTTTGCCTGTAACGATTCTGTTCGCCAGAGTTTATCGCTTCCAACAAGATACGAATCACCAGTTCCTCCCAAACCACCATGGGTTGCCATAATTGCATTAATCTGCTGAATAGGCAATCTCAGCGCAACAATCATAGAAACCTGATCATCCTGCAAAAACGGCATGGCAAGAAATGAAGCGGCTTTATTATCAGCCGCCTGATAATGATTAATATCACTTATCACCATCTTTTTATTTTCCAATACCGTTTGAACAGTCTTAGAGAATGAGCTGTCCTTGAATTCTCCGGTAAGAATATTGGTTCTATAGTCACCATGATGTGCAGCAGAATAAAAAATATAGCCATCGGGCTCAAGTAAATACAGATCAGGATAGCCGTACTTCTTGGCATAGGCTGCAAAGTAATCCAACTCCTGCCCTTTCTGCCTTGGAGTCATCGCTTCTACCTGATCAATCTCGACAATCAAAACCCAGGACAAGCCCTCAACCGATACTGGCACATAAGAAGAAAGTACATATTCTCCACGGTAATTAATAATAACCCGCTCACCGGTGATATCAGCTAAGCCCTCAGCAACACTCTCAGTATCGACAAGGAAATCCTGTCTGATCAGAGTGGATTCTTCAAAATACCTCGAATCGGTCCGGAACATACCATCGGGGCCTACCATATAGGTTTCACCCGTTTCTCCAAGACTGGTACGCTCCTGCATAATGTCAGCAAATGCATTATTTGGCAGACGAAACAATATTACTCCAAGGGTCGTCTCACCCTGCTTCACTGGCGCTGAAAAATAGGCAGCAGGAGCATCTTCTCTCAAGGATGAGCGGACAAAATCGGTAAATGCTACCTGTTTTCTTCCTTTATCATAGGCAGCAAACTCAGGAGTTCCTTTTTCCACAGTTAAGGAAGAACCCATGTCTATACCTTCATCGGTTGAATAAATTACACGACCATCAGTTCCTACCATGATCAAAGACTCAAGCCCCTGATCGTTAAGCCATCCCTTAAAATAGGTGGAATATTTATTGTTTGCTTCCTGGAAAGAGTCTAATGAAGACAATGCTGTAAAGGCTTCTTTTTGCTGTGAAGCAGTGACGAAAGTTGCGATATCACGAAAACGCAATTCAAAGAAAGAACTCACCTGTTTTTCCTTCTGCATCTTGATGGCAGTCATTTTGGCAAATTCTTTCTCTTTAAGAATCTGCACGTCATCAACAAGATTTTCAAGGTTTCGTGTACGCTCCGAGAAATAGTCTTCCAGGGTTTGCCTTTGTAAATTCAGCATTGACTCAAGGTTATCAAAGGACTGTTTCTCAAGCGAACTCGATGACAACGAATAGCTAGTCACACCAATTAGCCCCATTGGTATAAGGGCAATAAGCAGCAGCCAGAAAAGCAGTTTTATTCTGATACCCATCCCTGCATTCTTTCTCGTTATATTTTTTGTGCTCTTTTCAGCCATGGTAACTCTCCTGTAAGGTTCTTCTCAAAATGGTAATAACATTGGCAGTCATCCTAACGCTCAACATCCGACTGATTCTGTAAAATGTAAACTAAATTGGGAACAATATAGCTATTTTCATTCAATCGATATGTTCCCCGAACTAGTGATGGCTCAATACCAATGTCTTTATTTTCTACCACAAATCCAGAAGCAGAAATATCCATGGGGAAAATTTCATCAGAGAGTTTCAGCACACAGCGAAAGACTTCTCCACCAGCCTCATTCTCCATTGCTCCGACACGCACAACAACAAAACGGGATACGCCACCATTCTCTTCGCCCTTTATAGCAAAGCGCTCCTCAAGATCAATGACGGGCAGCAAAGACTCTCGCCAATACGTAAGTCCCTGAAGAAAGGCAGGTGCAAAGGGCAGCGGTTGTACAACGATGTCACTAAGAACTTCCTCCACCTGACCGGGCGTGAAAAGGAAAAACAACCTCCTGCCATCTTCACTCACCTGCTGCCGCACCCTGACTGCAACGACTTTATCTATGCTTGTTGTTTTGTTCATGAATTAGTCAAAGCAATCGTTTGTCTCAACCGCTGCATTGCAGTATTATGAAATTTGCCGCATTTTTGAACTGTCTTATCAATAAGCCCCTGCAGAAGATCATCACTCAAGCCCTGTAACTCTCCATGAGGAATAGATTGCAGAAGCAATTCATCAGGGGTGATCACGCAATCTTCATCACTGCCACGTTCAAGAAATTCTGCGATTGTCCAGGAAACGATCGAGTTAAATGTTGCATCATTCAGTGCTGCAACCGATGGTGTATCCAGTGTTTTTTGCTCCCTGCTACCATGCTTACGTAAGGTCGCTACAGAGATGACAGCAAAATCTGTTTTCAATGACGCAAGTACCGTTTCCAAGCCATCAGTATCAAGTAGCAAGACAGGCTGATCTTCATGGATCAGTATCTGTGGACAGCAGATCCTTGCAAGATCAGGATAGAGTAGCGGTAAAGACTCACAATATTCAGGTTCGATGATCTTGGCAGAACAACTGTCAACCACAAGTATTTGTGATCCAACAGTGCTTTTCACCTCCAGGATAAAACCTTTTGGCTCAGGAAAAACAGAAGCATGCTTATCAAAAAGAGATGTAAGCAGGATCAGGGAGATTTCATCACTTTGTTCTTCAGCAATAAAACTATTGATCTCCTGTTTTTTTAGAATGACGGAAGTATCAATACCAAGGAGATAATCTCCGGCTTTTATCAGACATATTTTCTCCATTACTGCAGGTCACCTTCTGTCATTTTGTGAGTAGTGAGACCTTTAATAAGGGAAAGCAACTCATCATCTTTGAACGGTTTGGTTACAAATCCACTTGCACCCAGCTCAGCAGCCTTCTTTCTATACTTGGCAGCACTTCTAGACGTCAGCATAAGCACAGGAACATCACGATATGCTGATTGTGACTGCATGGCCTGCAACACTTCAAAACCATTCATTCGTGGCATCTCGATGTCGAGCAGCATAAGATCAGGAGTTCGTTCCCGAATTTTCTCCATGGCATCAACGCCATCACTTGCAACTGTTGCACGCCAGTCATGAGCTGTGACGAAATTACTTAATACTTTTCTGACGCTGATAGAATCATCAGCGATAAGAATCTCGAGCGTTTTCTCCTCATCCTTAGCTGCACGTCTTGTTGTCTCGCCTGTTCGAACAAGCATTTCTGAGCGACGGAACATATCTTCGGTTTGCAGAATGGGAACCAGACTACCGTCACCGAGAATCGTCGCACCGGCAACACAGGGAATATTCTGTAGATGATTCCCTAGACTCTTGAAAACAATATCTCTTTGACCAAGTACAGTGTCAGCCATCAGCACTCCACGGCGACCGCCAGTATCCACAACAAAAGCAAGTGGATTATTCTCCAAACTGCTTCTGTCATCTGTTGAACCAGCAGAATTTTTCAACCCAAGAAGGTCCACTGGCCAGAGTAGAGGCAATTGTTCATTCTCGAATTCGAAGCTATCCGCCAGCATCTCTTCTGCTGAGAGCCTGAGTACTGTGCTAACATCACGCATCGGCACAGCAAACTGCTGTTCACCAAACAGAACCATAAGAGCTGGCAACTGAGCCACGACAATGGGCATTGATAAGACAAAATCTGTACCCAGCCCGGGAGTGGACTGCACTTCGATCAATCCGTTCAATTGCTCCATGGAATCTCTGACCACATCCATGCCCACACCCCGCCCGGACATGGTAGTCACGTTTTTTCTGACTGAAAACCCCTGTTGAAAAACCAGCTCTGCCAAGCCATTATTATCCATCTGTTCAACACCACTTTCCGGATACAGCTCGATCCCCCTGCTTCTGATAGCATCATAATCAAAGCCGTTACCATCATCGGAAAGCTTTAAAACAAACCTGCTGCCCTGACGGGAGCAGTCTATCCTGATCGTTGCCTGATCTGGTTTGTCGAGCTGCTCACGGATGTCCGCAGATTCAATGCCATGATCCACACAATTACGCAGCATATGCATCAGAGCATCTACTAAAACGTCCCAAACATAGGTGTCCATTTCCATGGAACCACCCTCAATGAGCAGTCGGACTTTTTTACCGGTTACCCTGGCAGATTCACGTACTGTTTTGTATAATCGATTAGCAATGGTGGAAAACGGTGTCATCTGGATAGCGTTTACTGAACCCTGAACTTCGCTGACAACCATACGTTGCCTGTCGACGGCCTGCCTCCATGAGCTCTGGACGTCAAAAGCCTGCTCCTTAATCGAACCAAGATCAACAATTGCTTCATTCAAAGAACGAATAAGGATATGCAGTTCCGAATATCGATCCATCTCCAGCGGGTCAAACTCATCCTGCACACCAAGTTTGTCCTGTCCACCGTCACCCGTGCTGCCAAGGTGAGGTATTGAAGCGAGTTCGTAACCGGCCTCAAGGCTTGAAGCAATCCCCGTCAGGCGCTTTAGGGTTATTTCAAATTCATCCAGACTGCTCTGCATGGAAAATGCCGAGTCTTCAAAACTGCTGAGGGTAATGGCCATATCGCCACCCAGCCCCATCAATTCAGCAATCTTCTCACTTCCAACCCGAAGCGTACTTTTCCGTACCTGCTTCTGTTTACTCTTTGAGCCAGTAACCCGAAGCGGCACTTTTTGTTCTGCACTACTCTTTTCCCCGGATTTTTCGCACGATACCTGCTCACTCGCAGTCTCTTTGGCAATTGCCTGCAAAAGCTCATCGATATCACCAACATCTGTTGCAGTAATGACCTGTGAGGCGTCCTCTTCCGTGGCCATTGCAGGGAGCATTTCGGGTTTATCATCCCCGAAATCGTCCATCTCAATCCCCTGAAAAATATCCAGATCTTCATCTTCGGGAATGGTATCAATACTATCAGGACTTGTTTCTGGCTCAGCCTCTATGTCTACAGCTTGTACTAACCTTTCCTCCCGGGGAGCTTCGTCAGCACTGGACGAGTCTGCCATGACACCCGGGAATACAGCTTGCAGCAGTATGATTTCTGCGCTCACATCCACAGCTGGATCAGCGGCTATCTTTTCAAGAATATCAGCGCCATCCAGCATGGCGGCTATGCTCTCTGGAGAAAGCGTATCTGATTCATCATGCACACTGTCAAGAAAATCTTCAAACAGGTGTCCCCAGCTCGCCACCGGTTCAATGCCAATTACCGCAGCTGCTCCTTTCAGGGTATGCACCGAGCGGCGAATGGAATGGAGCTTTTCCCGATACTCAGCACTGATCGTAACCTGGCTGCTCACAGAAGAAGAAAGTTCATTCAGCTGTCTGCCGATATTCTCCAGATGTTCTTCAGCTTCCTCATTAAAACTTTCCTGCAAATCAGGATCAATACCTGACGCCTGAATTAGAGGCGCTGCTTCTGATGGAGCATCTTGTGGCAAGTCGAAAGAATCACTTTCCGGAACACCCAAAAATGATTCCAGGCTTTCTTCTTCAGAGTCTGGCTTTTCTTCTGTGGACAGAAACGCATCAAGAGTAATGTCTTTGGAACTTGTCTCAATAGCAGCTGGAGGAATCACCAGTCCGTCACCTGCACCTTCCCCCTCTTTTTCGTCAAACAGTGCCTGAAAAAGATCATCGGTGGAATCTTCCTCACCGTCATCACCAAGGAGGGCTAAAAGTGCGTCATCCTCAAAACTTTCATCATCGCCAGCAGCCGAAGAAACTGAAGGCAGGGTTTTGACGGGTTCAAATGTCTGCGATGCATTCCGGTAGAGTGCAGCACCATCTGCCGTCCCCACATACATCGCAGTGCAGTATGAAGCGATGCTATCGATGGTTTGATTCATTATGTCTATAAGCTGTTCATTCCAGTCCCGCTTTTTCTCAAGAAGAGTGTCCAGGACATCCTCCATAAGACCGGCAGTTTTACTCAAATCATCTAAAAGCACCATCGCTGCCGCACCTCTGATACTGTGCGTCATGCGATGTAATTCTTTTATTGTCTCATCATTCTGACTACTGCCCTCAACAGCAAGTACACGCAGGAACCCTCTCATGGCAGGCAGATAACTCTCCACCTCTTTGAGAAGTTCTGTCTCCATGGACATTTCCTGTGTTGCAGTCATAAATTTCCTTTGCTTAGCAAGCGATAGAGCTACGCAGTTGCAACATTTCGCAACTTTTGAGATGAAAGAAAAGCATTCAGATCGAAAAGAGCTATTTTCTTTTCACTTCCCTGTTCTTCGTAACAGGCCTTTCCATTTTGGTCCGCTGACGGACAACGATAAAGAGAGCGTGTTCCAACAACTCTGTCCACTGTAATTGCTATTTTCAATGAGTCATCACGAACAATTAGAAAAAAACCCTCGGACGCTGGCGACGCATCATTAAAACCCAGAAAAGAAGCCAGATTAACCACTGAAAAAATCTCACCCCTGATATTGGTGATGCCGGCAAGCCACTCCGGAAGCAACGGTAAAGAACGTACTAAATGCAGTTCCCCCGCCTCTATAACAGCTGACAAAGGAATCGCCAGTTGCCTCCCAGCCACTTCAATACAGATATGACGACCCAGGTCTTCCCGCTCATCAGCTTTTTTTATGGGAAGAGTTTCATCATGCTGGATACGTAAGGCAGCCGTTAACTCGTCATTGACAAGGCCTAGCAGCTGTTGAAGTTCTAGTTCCGGCTGATCTGTCATTATGGTTTATCCTCAGGCAAGACTCTTTGCTACCGCATTCTGTAACTGGAGTTCATCGAAAGGTTTTGTAAGGTAAATATCAGCTCCCTGTTTTTTTCCCCAAAACTCATCGGCTTTCTGATTTTTACTGCTTAACATGATAACAGGAATATGCTGCATCTCAGGTGATGTTTTTATCTTTCTGCATACCTGAAACCCGTCCATTACAGGCATAACCACGTCAAGCACCACCAATTCAGGCTTATCACTGAGCACTTTTTCCAAAGCTTCTTTTCCATCCATCGCAGTCAGGATATCGTATCCCTGCCCCTCAAGAGCCGCAACTGTCATTTGTAACTGGGTAGGACTATCCTCTACCACCAGGATCTTTCTTCCTGCCATAATCATATTCCTTTCATTATTTTTGATGGCGTCGTA
>JAOZLM010000066.1 GCA_029934815.1 Desulfocapsa sp.
GGAACATCATGGATATTCAGACACTCACAACGTTCTTCATGTGGTGCACAATCATAAATGGCGGCATCTTTATTCTGTGGACAGTGTTTATCATGTTCGCCCCGGATTTGGTGTATCGTATGCAGAGCAAATGGTTTCCCATTCCCCGGGAAACCTTCAACGTGGTCATTTACTCGTTCCTCGGGTTGTTTAAAATTGTCTTTCTAGTCTTCAATGTTGTTCCCTACGTGGCTCTGCTGGTTATCGGATAAAAAGGGCGCATTCAATCGGGTAGGGGCGAGGTTTTTCGTCGCCCTCCCCATCAAAAATTGATAATTCTCTTCTATTTACTCTTTTTGCATGAGAGGTGTACTCAAGTATCTTTCACCAGTATCTGGCAGAATCGTTACAATAGTTTTTCCACTGTTTTCTTTTTGTCTGGCAAGCTGCAGGGCGGCAGCCGTTGCCGCACCCGATGAAATGCCGGCAAGTATGCCTTCCCGGGTGGCGAGCAGTCTGGCTGTTGCAAAGGCTTCATCATTACTGACAGTGATTACAGAATCTATTAGATCCCGGTTTAAGATCTCAGGCACAAAGCCGGCTCCTATTCCTTGTATTTTATGAGGACCGGGGTCTCCCCCTGAAAGAACCGGTGAGTCAGCAGGTTCCACTGCTATTCCAATGATATTCGGGTTTTTCTTTTTTAAGGCCGTCATAACACCGGTAAAGGTGCCACCTGTGCCGACTCCTGCCACGAAAATATCGATTTTTCCATCACAATCCCGCCAGATTTCTTCTGCAGTGGTCGTTTCATGGATCTTCGGATTCGCTGGATTTTCAAATTGTCTCACCATAAAACTGTTGTCATTTTTGAGATGAAGCTCTTCTGCGGCAGCCATGGCGCCTTTCATACCGTTGGCCGCAGGAGTAAGAAACAGTTCAGCACCGAGATGTTTGAGCAGTGCTCTGCGCTCAATGGACATGGATTCGGGCATGGTCAGGATCAGTGGCAGTTTTTTGGTGGCACAGACAAAGGCCAGGCCAAGTCCGGTGTTGCCGGAAGTAGCTTCTATAATTGTTGTGCCGTTTGTAATCTTACCATCTTTTTCCCCTGCCTCAATCATGGCCAGTGCAATACGATCTTTGACACTACCCATGGGGTTTCTTGATTCCTGTTTTGCTAAAATCGTGGTTTCACAATCTGCGCAGAGATTGTGAAGAATTAGAAGCGGACTATTACCGATACTGGAACTGAGTGTTACACTCATGATGTGCCTCCTTTTCTGCCGGAATAAATCAGTTCCGGACGTTTCAGAATAACTTTGGTATCCGCAGGAACGGCCTCTGTCAGCCAGATATTTCCGCCGATAACAGATCTTGCACCAATGATCGTTTCACCACCAAGAACAGTGGTATTTGCATAAATAATTACATCATCTTCAATGGTCGGGTGGCGTTTTTTGTTTCGCATCTTCTCCCCGGCATCTTTTGGCAGTGAAAGTGCGCCTAAGGTCACGCCCTGATACAAACGAACGCTGGCACCAATGATTGTTGTTTCACCAATTACCACACCTGTTCCGTGATCAATGAAAAAACCGGGACCGATGCTTGCGCCGGGATGAATATCAATTCCGGTTACACTATGAGCGTGCTCGGTCATGATACGTGGAATAATTGGAACTTCAAGCAGGTGGAGTTCATGGGCCATACGAAAGATGGAGGTGGCGAGCAGGCCGGGATAGCTGAAGATTACTTCGTCACTATTTGCTGTTGCAGGGTCTCCTGCAAGGGTGGCACGGATATCACTGGAGAGCATGGCCGAAATGCCTGGCAGCTTCTCAATGAAATCCAGAGCAATCCTATGGCCTCGCTGCTCACAGTTGGTACAGGGCAGGTTTGATCTGCGGCAATCATGACGGATAGCCATGATAATTTCACCAGTCAGTTTTTCATAAAGCTCGGAGGTTTCCTTACCCAGATAATATTCAAGATTTGAAGCGTGCAGCTTTGATTTTGTAAAATATCCGGGAAAGAGAATCTGTCGAACCTGATAGAGTATATCGATGATAGTCTTGTGAGACGGAATAGGCACAGGCCCCACATGGTCAAAACAATCGTCAGTCTGCCAGGCGGCAACCATTTCCTTGACCACCGACGGAATTTTATCGTGAAGACCTCCTTCGTGATGCTTCTCGTGTTCACAATGTTCGGGAATATGAATGTTTCCTGCCACCTGGACTCCTCCTGTACGACTATTTGCTATTGGCTTTCATCTGCTCTTTAGTCTTGTTGACAGCTTCCTGTAAAGTAAGGTCGTTGTTCATCTTTGCTTGTGGATTAATGGCCAGCAGTTCTTCCCAGATAGCGATGGCCTCCTCCGGTTTGTTCAGATCATAGAGTAAAATAATACCCTTGTTTAAACGGGATGGTGCATGGTCGGGCTGCATGGAATATGCACGCTCAAAGGATGCGATGGCTTTTTGCGGCTGCTTGTTGCGTCTATACATAACACCCTGATCTGTCCATACGTCAGCATTTCCCGGTTGCAGTTCAAGTGACTTTGCATAGGCTTTGATCGCATTTTCAACCTGATTCGTATCATAATAGAGATGGCCGAGTCTGGTCCAGGCTTCAACGCTGTCAGGATTGGAAGTTACCTCTGCTTCGAGGTTACTTATTGCCTCATTTGCCTGGTTATTTAGTTGTTCCTGGGCAGGAGCAGCAGCAGTTGAACTTTCCGGATGGTTATGAACAGTGTCCGGTCCCAGCTTATAGGACGCAAATACTGCACCGCCAATAAAACCGATCACAAGACCGATAAGGAGGGAGTAAAACAGAGATTCTTTTTTCACAAGAGTACTTTTTTCGGCCATTGTTTTTCCTTGGTTTCTTTTTTTTTGAGCTGCTGCCAGCAGTGCTGGCTAGGAGCCTGTCCGAGAATGCCCTTTGCCCAAACTTTTCAGCATTGTCAAGAAATAATGCTCGCAATATTAAATATATGGCTGTGCTTATTTTCTGAAAATTCTTCGATTTTGAACAAAATGTCTATTCTCGGACAAGCTCCTAGGAGATCCATATCCGCAACTTCGTAGAATTATTTTAACAGAACATAAAAATAATCACGAGGGTACTACAAAGTATAGGCAGTAACATTTTTCTGTCAAACTGGAATGGAGAAAATATAGAAGATAATAGGAGAGGCAAAAAATAGGTTTTTAAATTTTCACGCAGATTTGATATGATCGTGATAGAAAAGAAAAATCCAGAAGGAGGGTTAGCTTATGACTTCTGCCCAAAATGCAGTTGAGCAAAAGAAAAACGAGAAAATACCAGAATGGCCAAAATTGGGTGATGCAACCGCTGAGGCATTAAAACGAAATATTCTACATCATGTGAGAAGTTTTCAGGGTTGTGATCCCGAGCGGGCACGACAAAGTGATGTATATATGGCACTTGCCTACACTCTCCGTGATATTATGACGGAAAAGTGGATTGCTACTCAGAGCCTGTATTATGAGAAAGAAAAAAAGCGGGTCTATTACCTATCCCTTGAGTTTTTGATTGGCAGATCCCTTTCCAATTCCATACTGAATCTCGGCATTTGGGAACCGGTAAAAACGGCTGTGGAAGAGCTTGGTTTTGAGCTGGCTGATCTGGTGGAAGAGGAAGAGGATGCCGCCCTTGGCAATGGTGGGCTTGGTCGTCTTGCCGCCTGCTTTATGGATTCCATTGCAACACTGAAAATCCCGGCTTACGGATACGGAATTTATTACGAATATGGTCTTTTTAACCAGCAGTTGATTGACGGCTATCAGGTGGAGAGTCCGGATAATTGGCTGCGATATGGTTCTCCCTGGACATTTGAGCGAAAACAACCGGTTTATCCGGTACATTTTTATGGGCGACTCTCCTCTTCCCAGGATGAGGATGGAAATTATCGGGTGCGGTGGGTGGATACGGAAGACGTTGTAGCTATTCCCTGTGATATTATGGTGCCCGGCTATAACAACGGCCATGTGATTAATATGCGTTTGTGGACTGCCCGGGCATCACGAGAGCTTGATCTGAATTTTTTCAGTCGTGGGGATTATATCGGTGCAGTGACTTCAAAAGTGAGTTCAGAAACGATTTCGAAAGTTCTGTATCCACCTGATCATAATCTGGCAGGCATGGAACTGCGCTTGAAGCAGCAGTATTTTTTTGTGGCGGCCACTTTCCATGATATCATGCGGCGTTTTAAGAAAAAGAACAAGACTTTTGAAAAGTTCAGCCAGCTTATAGCTATTCAGTTAAACGATACCCATCCGGCCATTGCTATCCCCGAACTTATGCGTTTGCTTCTCGATATTGAGGGCTTAAGCTGGGAAAAATCCTGGGATATCTGCATCAACACCTTTGCCTACACCAATCACACCCTGATGCCTGAAGCGTTGGAAAAATGGGATGTGGAGATGATAGGATCTGTTTTACCACGGCATCTCCAGATAATTTATGAGATCAATCAACGTTTTCTTGATCTTGTGAAAATTCAATACCCGGGAGATGAAAGCCGTTTGCAGAGTATGTCAATTATTGAAGAAGGGCCAGTGAAAAAGATCAGAATGGCCCATCTTGCTATCATCGGTAGTCATTCTGTAAATGGAGTGGCTGAACTGCATACAAAACTTCTGCGAGAAAATATTTTTCCCCAGTACGATGCGTTTTATCCCGGAAAATTTAATTCAAAAACAAATGGGATTACACCAAGGCGCTGGCTGTTGCAGGCCAATCCAAAACTTGCAAAACTTATCACAACCAAAATCGGATCTTCCTGGATAACAGACCTTGATAAGCTACGAGGCCTTGAATCACTCGCTGATGATGAGTATTTCCAGAAGAGTTGGCAGGAGGTGAAACTTGCCAATAAAAAGCGTCTGGCAGATCTTATTCAGAAACGTTGCGGTATAGAGGTAGATCCTCAATCCATGTTTGATGTGCAGGTGAAACGAATTCACGAATATAAACGTCAGCTTTTAAATTGTTTGCATGTGATTCAGCTGTACCAGCAGTTGGTTCGAAATCCAGAAAAAGATTCGGTACCAAGAACGGTAATTTTTGCCGGAAAAGCGGCTCCTTCCTACTGGAAAGCAAAACGCATTATTAAGCTGATCACTTCTGTTGCCGACGTGGTGAATAATGATCCACGAATTGGCAACAAGCTGCGAGTGGTTTTTCTCCCCAATTATAATGTTTCCATGGCGGAAATCATTATGCCGGGTGCTGATCTGTCGGAGCAGATTTCAACGGCAGGTACCGAAGCATCCGGTACCGGAAATATGAAGTTTTCATTAAGCGGTGCACTCACAATAGGCACCCTTGATGGTGCAAACGTTGAGATATTGGAAGAAGTGGGCGAAGAAAATATCTTTATTTTTGGTATGACTGCGGAGGAAGCAGAATATGAAAAAATTCATATAAGTCGTCCACCACAGATGGTGTGTGATGAGAATCCTGCGGTGGCTGCTGTTATAGAAAGCCTTCGGGACGGATCTTTTAGCCGTGGGGATAAAGTAATTTTTCAGGCTCTGGTCGATAGTTTAATGAGTCCGCATGATCCTTATTTGCTGCTTCGTGATTTTGAATCCTATCTTGATTGCCAAAAGCAAGTGGACGCTGTATACCGTAATCAAGGCTTATGGACACAAAAATCCATCTTAAATGTTGCACGAATGGGAAAATTTTCAACAGATCGTACTATTCGTCAATATGCAGAAGAAATTTGGGGAATTCCTGTGGAGAAAGAGGTGTCGTAACTCGTTATTTATGCTATACAGAGTTCTTTCACGGGCAGGTGACCTTTGTCGTCTGCCCGTTTTTTATGGAAAACATAAAGCAAAAAAAAAGGGATATTCCGAAAAAATCGAAATATCCCTTTAGGTAACTGGAGGCGGCGAGCGGATTTGAACCGCTGAATCATGGTTTTGCAGACCAGTGCCTTAGCCGCTTGGCTACGCCGCCAATCGATGCTGTAAGCATCAGGCACGCTTTATAACACAAACTGTTTTTTTAACAAGAGGAAAATGGCGATGGATATTGATTCATTGGTACGACGGAACAAGGATATGCTTGCAGGGCTTGAGCAGCAGCTATCCTACAGGTTTACCGATCTGCGCCTGTTGCAAAAAGCATTGATTCATTCGTCCTTTGCTTTTGAACAGGCTCAGATTGGTAACAATAACGAAATACTCGAGTTTTTAGGGGATGCAGTTCTTGATCTGGTTATCGGCCATACACTCTGCCAGCGTTTTCCTGAGATGCGGGAAGGAGAGCTAACGAGATTGCGGTCAGCTCTTGTGAACGAAAACCACCTGGCTCTTATGGCCAGAGAATTAAACCTTGGCGAATATCTTTGTTTGGGCAAGGGGGAAGATGCCTCCAATGGCAGAAATAAATCCTCCATTCTTTCCTGTGCCTATGAAGCTGTGATTGGTGCTGTTTTTGAAGACAGTGATTATCAGATGGTGGCGCAGATTATCTGTAATTTCTTTATTCCGGCCATGGATGCTAAAAAAGAGGAATTGCTTATGGCCGATGCCAAAAGCAGATTGCAGGAGAGTTTACAGGAAGAATTTAATGAGGCACCATCATACCGTCTTGATAATGAGGAAGGGCCATCGCATCAGAAGATTTTTACGGTATCCGTAATTTTCCGTGAGCTTGCTTTGGGTACAGGAACAGCCAGTTCCAAGAAGGAAGCCGAACAGAAAGCGGCAGCTGCGACCCTTGCTGATTTAGATGAAGTGATAAAACGCTTTTCGGAGTAGTTGTTTTGCTTGTTATTCCGGTTTTTATTCCCCATCAGGGTTGTCCGCAAAACTGTCTGTTTTGTAATCAGATCTCTATTAGTGGCAAGCGTGTCAGTGTTGATGACGATACGCAGCTGGTGCAAAACACAGTTACAGAATGGCTGGCCAGAAGTCGTAAACAGGACATTACGCAAGTTGCTTTTTATGGCGGGTCATTTACCTGTCTGGACAGCGAACGACAGCAGCGCTTTTTAAATGCTGTGCAGCCGTTTATTGCTTCTGGGGATGTACAATCTGTCCGTCTTTCAACAAGACCTGACTGTATCGATGAGTCTGTTTGCGAACTACTAAAAGAAAACCACGTAACAACTGTGGAACTGGGCGTTCAGTCCCTTGATGATACTGTGTTGCAGGCTTCCTGGCGGGGGCACAGTGCAGCTGATTCTGTGCAGGCAGCTAAAGTAATTAAAAAATCCGGAATAGAACTGGGGATTCAGCTTATGCCGGGCTTGCCAATGGAAAGTAGTCGCTCCTGGCTTGCGACAATCAGACAAGTTCTTAGTCTAAGACCGGATTGTGTACGAATTTATCCAACACTTGTTATTGGCGGAGCTGCCCTTGCCAAAGAATACAGTGATGGTAGATATTCGCCACTCAGCATGAATCAGGCTATCGCTTACTGTTGCCAGGCAAAAGAGCTTTTTGAGGATGCGGGAATCAGGATTTTGCGTATGGGATTACAGGCAGCAGATAGTCTTGAGGAACAACTGATTGCAGGTCCTTACCATCCCGCATTTGGAGAAATGGTTACTGCTCGCCACTGGCTGAAACGCAGCCGGAAAATACTGGCAGCAGCACCAAACGGCAGCCAGACCGTCTTCACAATATCAGACCGTGATGTCTCTGCTTTTGTCGGGCCAAAACGCTGCAATATGAATCGTCTGGAAGAACTTATGTCCTTTGATGCAAGAGAAAAAACATTTACATATAAAACAGATACAACATTTTCACGAGGAACACTGAAGTATGCTATCGCTTAATCATCTGGATATTCGTTACGGAGACAAACACCTTTTCAAGGATCTCTCCATTCAGGTTCATACCGGAAATCGTATCGGTTTGCTTGGGGTTAATGGCGCCGGAAAATCTACACTCCTTAAAATCATGGCGGGAGTAAATGAATGTGACGATGGCGTGCGAAGCTGTTCTAAACATTTCACAGTGGGTTATTTGCCGCAGGAATCAAGCGCCCTTGTTTCCGGAAAAACCTTGTATGAAGAGGCGGAAGGTGCCTTTGCTGATCTGCTCGAACTACAAAAAGAAGTTGATGAAATTCATGATCGTCTGACAACCATTGATCAACATTCCGAAGAATTTGAAAGCATGCTTGAACGTCAGGGTGAAATTCAGCATCGCCTTGAAGGCAGCGGGATTTACACCATGCGTGCCAGAATAGAAAAAATTCTGCTGGGTCTTGGGTTCCTGACCGCAGATATGGATCGTGAAGCATCGTCTTTTTCAGGTGGCTGGGTGATGCGTCTGATGCTTGCCAAGATGCTTCTGGCCGCACCTTCTCTTCTGCTTCTTGATGAACCGACAAACCATCTCGATTTAACATCCCTTACCTGGCTGGAGGAGTTTTTACGTTCCTACAATGGAGCCATGTTAATCATTTCTCATGACAGAATGTTTCTTGATAAAGTAACCACAAGTACCTGGGAACTGAGTCTTGGCAAACTTTCCGTGTATAAGGGCAACTATAGTTATTACGAACGGGAGCGGGTGGAGCGTAAAGCCATAGAAAAATCGGCCTATGAGAATCAACAGGCACATATCAAACAGACCATGCGCTTTGTGGATCGCTTTCGTGCCAAATCCACTAAGGCCAAGCAGGTGCAGAGCAGGGTGAAACAACTTGAAAAGCTTGAACTCCTGGAGCTTGGTGAAGAAAACAGACAGATTAAATTCAGTTTTCCACCGGCCCCTGATTCAGGAAGAGATATCCTGACCATTGAGAATCTGAGTAAGAGTTATAACGGAAATCCTGTATTTATAGATGTAAACCTGCAATTCCAGCGTGGTGATAAAGTCGCAGTGGTTGGAGTGAATGGTGCCGGTAAATCCACATTACTTAAAATCATCAGCAATGAAATTCAGCATGATTCCGGTTCTGTAAAACTTGGCCACAATGTGAGCCTTACCTATTTCGGACAGCATCAGGCACAGGAACTCTCTCCCACTCTAACAGCTTTTGATACCCTCTCGCTTTCTGTAAAGGATATGACGCTCACCCGAATTCGTTCATTGCTTGGGGCATTTCTTTTTAGAGGCGAAGATGTTGATAAAAAAGTTTCTGTGCTTTCAGGTGGTGAAAAATCACGCCTGGCACTGGCTAAAATGATTGCAAGGCCTGCCAATTGTATGCTCCTTGATGAACCCACAAACCACCTGGATATGAGTTCCCAGGAAGTATTGCAGGAAGCCATGGCGCAGTACGATGGCTTTGTTCTGGTGGTTTCCCATAATCGGTATTTCCTTGATAGCTTTGTAAATAAAGTCGTTGAAGTTAAAAATCATCATGTTTCTGTTTTTGAAGGCAATATCAGTGATTATCTCCGGAAAATCGGAGAAGACGAAGAAGAACAAAAGCAGGCAAAAACAAAACTGGCAACCGCTGAGCCGAAGAAAGTCGGTGAGAAGAAGCAGCAGCTTTCCAAAAAAGCGCAAAGAAAACAGGAAGCAGAAAAGCGCAAAGAACGCAACAAGACGCTTGGTCCTTTGAAAAAGCTGGCCGATGAAGCTGAAAAGAAAGTCGAAAAACTAGAAGTACAAAAAACAGCCCTTGAAGAAAAAATGGCTG
>JAOZLM010000340.1 GCA_029934815.1 Desulfocapsa sp.
TGACTTCCTTTGCAAGTAGTGATGCACACATCTCGGAATTCTGTGAGATCGTCCGTACCTGTTAGCAAGGCATACGGGCCATCGTTACATATGTTTTCTTGATTACCATCGAACCTCAGTTTTGTTCGTTTTCTACGATTCCGTCATTCCGGACTTGATCCGGAATCTTGTAAAAACAGCTAGTTCCGATGAGATTCCGGATCAAGTCCGGAATGACTGAGGCGGTGGCTGAGCTTTAGTGGTAATCAGGTATGTTTTTGCCTGTCAGGAATAAATTTCCACATCAATAGGGGTCCATTTAAAATTATTGCATGTACCCGCAGAACATGATGTAACAGCAACGATCATATCCATTTCTGCCCTGAGCTCAATATAATCGCCAGCTTTTGATCTTGCCGGTTGTATTGTAATTTTTCCCTGCTCTGAAATATCGATACTCATAAAGAGATTCAAAGGGATGCTAATCTGGGACTCCTCTATTGCAAAACCCTTTAGACTGGTAAGCAGGTTCTCCAGGCAATTGGGATGTGCCTCTGTAACTCCATAGCTTTTCTCAAACATTTTCTGACTGCAAGGTGGATACAACATAATGTGGCCACCCACTTGATCAGCAATGATAGTAAACATTGGATTACTCCTATTCGAGTAAAGGATATCTCCTTTCGACAGGAATAATTTTCCGTTGTAATCCGTTGTCTGTCCGGAAGACAAACATTCTTTCCTTTCCTTTTCTGCAAAACAGAATAAATCTGAGACTTGCCCCCCTTCCACATCGATAACCCGAATTATCTGCCCCTTTTTAATGGTAAAGGCAGTACCCGATTGGGGTGCAATATGATACTGCTGCACCGGAAGAGGGAGAGGGTTCTTTTTCATATATAGGATTTCCAAATCTCTGTCATTTGTCAGGGAGCGGCACTTTTCTCAACAAGTATCTGATGACCATTCTACACCATAATCCCGACACCTGCCTGAGTCATGCAGACCCTGCTCTCTTCAATTTTAATTTCCTTTAAGAGTTCTTTAGTTTAGCCATCTCCAGCACAAGAAGCACACAAACAACGAACAAAATACACGCAATATTTCAAGGTGTTAATCAAACAACCCTACTTTCGGAAAACATTTTTGCAACTGGTTTTCCTGATTTCATTTCAAATTACCTCATTGTTGTATAGTGCCTCCATCCTTTCCACTTGCCCCTCTCCTCCATATCCGGTATTCTAAAAAAATCAAAAAACTAACCAAAAGGAGACCATATGGAATACTCTTCTGAAGTAAAAGAAATGTGCCCACTCACCCAGGGTTGCAATCACGGGCCATCGCCCATTCCCCAGGAAGGGGGCTGGACTCAGGCCAAAGAAATAAAAGATATTCGTGGTTTGACGCACGGAGTTGGCTGGTGTGCTCCCCATCAGGGCGCATGTAAGCTGACCTTGAATATTAAAGATGGAATCATTGAAGAAGCACTGATTGAAACCATTGGCTGTACAGGGATGACCCATTCTGCAGCTATGGCGTCAGAAATCATGCCGGGCAAGACCATTCTTGAAGCATTAAACACGGATCTGGTCTGTGATGCCATTAATGTGGCCATGCGGGAACTGTTTAAGCAGATCGTTTATGGGCGCAGCCAGTCAGCTTTTTCTGAAGGCGGACTTCCCATTGGAGCTGGTCTGGAAGATCTTGGTAAGGGATTACGCTCTGTTACCGCAAGTACCTACGGCACCAAACTGAAAGGCCCACGTTATCTTGAAGTTACAGAAGGCTATGTTTTGGAACTTGGCCTTGATGCTAATAATGAAATCATCGGTTATAAGTTTGTCCATCTTGGTCGCATGATGGATAGCATCAGAAAAGGTGAAGATGCGAACAAGGCAAAGGAAGCTGCAACCGGAACGTACGGTCGTTTTGCAGATGCTGTAAAAACTATTGATCCGCGTGAAGAATAAGGAGAACTATCATGGCATTATTTGAAAGTTATGAAAGGCGGATCGACCAGATCATTCCGGTTTTAATGGAATATGGTATCAAAAGCCTCGAAGAAGCAAAACAGGTTTGTGATGATTATGGTGTTGATGTTGCGAAAATTGTAAAGGATATTCAGCCAATCTGTTTTGAAAACGCCTGCTGGGCTTATATTGTAGGTTCTGCCATTGCCATTAAAAAAGGGCAGACCAAAGCTGTTGATATCGCCTCCACCCTTGGCCTTGGTTTACAGGCTTTTTGTATTCCCGGCTCTGTGGCTGATAGTCGTCAGGTTGGTATTGGGCATGGTAATCTTGCAGCTATGCTTTTGCGTGAAGAGACTAAATGTTTTGCATTTCTTGCGGGACATGAATCTTTTGCGGCGGCAGAAGGAGCCATTGGCCTTGCAAAATCAGCCAACCATGTTCGTAAAGGTCCGCTACGTGTAATCCTTAATGGTCTTGGCAAAGATGCCGCTTATATCATTTCACGGATTAACGGTTTTACCAGTGTTGAAACTACATTTGATTACGCAACTTCTGAGCTTACCATTACTAAAGAAGTTCGTTTTTCTGATGGAGAACGCGGCAATGTACGTTGTTACGGTGCTGACGATGTTCGTGAAGGTGTGGCGATTAATCACCTGGAAGGTGTTGATGTTTCTATTACCGGCAATTCTACAAACCCAACTCGTTTTCAACATCCTGTCGCCGGAACATACAAGAAGGAATGTTTAATGCAGGGGAAGAAGTATTTCTCTGTGGCTTCTGGTGGTGGTACCGGACGTACTTTACATCCTGATAATATGGCAGCAGGTCCTGCTTCTTATGGTATGACAGATACTATGGGACGCATGCATTCAGATGCACAATTTGCCGGTTCTTCTTCTGTGCCTGCCCATGTTGAGATGATGGGGCTTATTGGTATGGGGAATAATCCGATGGTTGGAGCGTCGGTGGC
>JAOZLM010000341.1 GCA_029934815.1 Desulfocapsa sp.
CAAATCGCCAGCCCCAATCCACTTCCTTCTCGCTTGGTTGAATAGTAGGGATCAAATATTTTTGAAATTATTTTTTCAGAAATGCCAACACCTGTATCCTGTATAGTAATACGAACGTATTGACTGTTATCTGTACTCAGAAGTGCCTCATCAGCGGCATCATGCACATTAGTACATCGAATTTGTATCGTTCCTCCTTCAGGCATGGCATGCTTGGCATTTATTACTATGTTTTGAATGACCTGCCCAATTTGACCACTATCCGCATCCACCATCCACAAGTCTTCCGGCAGGTTGTAATTACAATCGACTTTGCTGCCGCGAAGTACAAATTTGGCTGATTCAGTAATTATTGTCGGCAGGGATATCTCTTCTTTGACAGGATCGCCACCTTTAGCAAAGGTAAGTAACTGACTAGTAAGCTTTGTTGCTCGTCTCGTTGCTTTTTTTGCATCTGAGAGCAGAGTCTTTGTGTCCGTATCTTCTTGAGCTATACGATTACTGGCCAGTTCAACATTACCAAGAACAGCTGACAGGATATTATTGAAATCATGGGCAATGCCACCAGCAAGAATTCCTACAGATTCTAACTTTTGGACTTTTAGCAACTCTTCTTCAATTTTTCTCTCATGGGTGATATCACGGAAAACAAGTACAACTCCTATGAGTTTACCGTTATTGTCTCTTATGGGCGCACCGCTATCAGCTATTGACCGAGTAACACCATCCTTTGCGATAAGCTCTGTGTGCTTGACAAGACTTGTTATCCGTCCTAATTCTATTACACGCTGAACTGGACTCACACACTTCTTACCTGTTTTCTCGTTTATAATATGAAAAATCTCAGTGGAAGACTTACCCTTTGCTTCTTCTGTGAGCCATCCTGTAAGATCCTCGGCTATTTTATTTATGAAGACGACTTTACCTTCGATGTCAGTCGTGATGACCCCATCACCAATACTTCGCAAAGTTACGGCAAGCCTTTCTTTTTCAGTGGCCAGATTTTTTTCAGCCTGTTTGCGGTTATTCACATCTCTGACGACAGCAATAACAGAACGCATCCCGCCAAACTCGGTCTGTTTTAGAGATACCTCCACCCAGAAAAGAGTACCATCAATTTTTTTGCTCAGCCAATCAAATTTCTGAGGGCCACGCAACATCGTATCCTGGACTTTCAGCACAGCTTCTTTCTGGGAATAGGGTGACTTACCAGAACTGATGCTTCCCATATCTTGCTGGAGTGCCTCATCATAGGTACACCCATACATGTCAAGCATCCCTTGATTAACATCAATGATTTTACCGGTGTCGGCATCATGCATGAAAATAGCATCGCTAGGGGTATTAAATATTTCCTTGTATCGCTCTTTTTCTGCTTCCAAGGCATTTGTTTTTTGCTGCACTTTTCCGGACATTTCCAGAAAGGAGTTTTGTAATTTACTTATTTCATGGATAAAAGTATTCTTTCTCTTTTCAGTTTGCTCCCCTTGCGAAAGTAATAATGCATCAGTTGTAAGCTGAAGTACTGGTGTTGTTATTAAACGTGTTATGAATATACCAACCGCAACAGCTAATACTGATGCAAGTAGCATTAAGAAAGCAGTTATTCTGTTATTGTTATTAATTTGTTCCATAAAATCTGCTTCAGGAACAACAACTACACCTAACCAATTGATCCCATACTTATCCTCAATTGACTTTACCTTTAAATAATGTCTCTGTTCGTTTATTTTGAATATCAATCCTCCCTGTTCACCTTCAATACTGGGATATTCACCAAACTCAGCTCGTAAATAAGTGGCAGCATGTTGAATAAGAGGTGCTTTACTTTCATGCGCATATATTCTGCGGTTCTTTTTCCCTCCATTTGCAGTAACAAACGGATTTTCTTTAGTGGAAGACGCAACCAACAAACCAGAACGTTCAATGATAAAGTATTCACCGGATTTTGCGATTGTAAGATTGCCTAAGAACTCACTGATTTTAGAGAGGAAAATATCATTAATAGTAACACCCAACAGGTTGTTCTGTTGGTCGTAAACAGGAGTACCTGCAGTAAGTGCCATGTCATGACCAGTAAATATAATATAGACATCACTCCAGATAGCTTTTGCTTGTTGCGCTGCCCGTGTGTACCAGGGACGTGTACGAGAATCAAAATCAGGTACTGTCACTAGCAACTCTGTACGATTCCCCTTTTCATCAACAGCAATCTTGTTAAATGCCCCTTTGTTTCTTCCGCCAGTAGTAATGATATATGATCCTTTCTTTTCATTTCCAGCATTAATTATTCCTCCTTTTGAATAACCAAAAGAAATACTGGAAACTGATTTGAAAATCTGGGCTTGTTCCCAAAAATATCGTTCCATGGTCGAAGAATTGTAAATGTCCAATAATCCCTGTTGAATAAGACTGGAATTAATTTTGTTTATTTTTTGAGGGATTGCTAGGAAGGATTGTATATTTCTGTGAACATTCTGATTAATTTCGGTTGTAAGATTAGCGACAGTATCTTGTATCGTTTTTTGACCATTCCTAAAAGATAAATAACCTATTGCACCTATGGTCACTACAAGTTGAGTAACAAAAGGTATCACGATAAACATAAACAATGATATTTTATGTTTTTTCATCATTTTCGTTCAAATAAATAACTTACCGGGTATTTCGATTTCATTTTAAAACCATGACGGGCGCAGGACGTCTCCAATGCTTCTAACACCTGTGACGGTAATGAGGCCGACAAAGTAAAGATGCGATATTAATTGAAGCTTATCATAAAGACTCGCTTTTTCAAAAAGGTTTTCATTCACCCTTTTTAGTCGTTAAAATTAAAGGGATATTCCAGGGATATTTTCAGAAATAAGCACTGGAAATATAGGCTGAATTGCAAAATGCTTGGTTTAACCTTCTTCCTGAA
>JAOZLM010000342.1 GCA_029934815.1 Desulfocapsa sp.
GCTGAAAGGCGGGTGATGTTGGCAAAGATAGCAATGGGTGCTGCGGCAAAGAAAAGAACCCATTTTTGCCAGGTTTTGTGCGAAGAAAGAATCGCAAACACCGCACTTAATGCAAAAAGAGTCGTTAGGGAGCGTAATCCGGAACATGCATCAACAACTTCAAGGGTTGTGCTGGCGAGATGAAGCACATTCCCTTCTCTGAAAAGAGGAATTCCCATTAGAGTGACGACCTTTTCAGTAAGGAATGAGCCAAAGAGTTGCATTGGAAAAGCAATCTTGTTCCAGATGATTGCAGGAAGGGGAACCATAAAAATAAGGTAAACGATTGGCAGAAGCAGTTTTTTGAAAAAGCTAAAACCAAGGCAAAAGAGGACAATGCCGCCCAATACAGGGATAAGAGATGTGCGCTGCAAAAAGAATTCGGATCCGGCTTTTGCAATAATTAGTTGAGCAAGCCCCAGAAACAAAAGGAATAATCCAATTATATTTGTTTTGACAGGGAGCTTTCGTAAATCATCTTTTATGCTGTAAATGAGATACAGAGAAAGGACAGGGATAAAGTATCCATGTGAGTAATTGTCGTTTGTATCCCAGTCGTGAGCCAGCTTCTGTAAAATTGGAAAATAGAGATAGAGCAGTGCGGCCAGCATGAGTCCCAAAGAGATAAGGGACTGTTTTTGTATACTGTTATTCATAGGGCACTACCGGGTAAGTATGATTCGAGATAGTTCATGACCTGTTCTGAGAACTCTGTGGCATCGTTGGATGCGGTGCTAAAGTCGTCGCCTTGCACCGTTGCCATGATACGAACAAATGTACCATCACGTCGTTTTATACGAAGAGCGTCTAAAACCAGATAGATTTTTTCCCAATATTCAGAAGCAATGATGCGGCCACGGTTTTGAAACCAGTAGAGAACTATTTGCTGTTGCTCTCCGTTTTTGATCATCATTTGTGAAATCACAGATGTGTCATTGCCTTCGATACCAGTATCCAGCGCTATTGTAGAAATGTCATCAATTCCCCATCCTCCGCCGGGTAGGCAGTTTTTGGGTGAGTGGTATGCGCCAGTTACTCCTACAGCCTCATAATAGCCAATATAGAGGCTGATGACTCTTCCTTCGGGATTTTGGTAGGTGTATTGCAAATCATCATCTACTCCCAGCATTTCAATGACATCCTCTGAAGATTCACTGGAGTGAACCATTTCCCACTGTCCAATGGTCGTAGGGAAGGATGCCAGACTTTGTTTTATGGGAGTAGGAACTACAGAATTGCCGCCCTGCAATATGTACCAGGTTCCAAGGAGAAGCAGAAGAACAATGAGTGTATTTTTTTTTGGGATCATATTAGATGTTTAATGCAGTGATTTCTAAGTTGAATATAGAAAATGAGTAAACTAATTCTGCTTATCATCGAACTTCAGTTTTGTTCGACTTCTGCGATCCCGTCATTCCGGACTCTTCGCTTACCTGATCCGGAATCTTGTGAAAGCGGCTATTTTCGACGAGATTCCGGATCAAGTCCGGAACGACAAAGACAGTAGCTGAACTTTCGTGATATTCAGGAAACTAATTCTAATAATCAAAAAAAGCTATGTAAATGATTATAGGAATTATACTATTTTCTTAAGCCAGAAGAAATTTAAACGTTGTTATTTCGGTAACAAAACGGGAAAAAATTATATGTGAAGGAACCTTTGTGTCATTTTAAGTTCTTTAGCAGATCGCGATGCATTTTTCTCAGCAGCAAGGGGATCAACGAGTAAGCCAGTTATTCATTCGTAACACGATACACTTCTTCAATTGTAGTAATACCAGCCAGTACTTTGTCGGCACCATCACGCCGCAGAGTGATCATACCGTTTTTTACTGCCTGATCTCTGATGGAGTTGGCATTGGCTGTATTAAAAACCAGATTTTTCATGGTTTGATCCATAAGCAGTAATTCAAAAATTCCGCAACGTCCTTTATAGCCAGTGTGATGGCAATTAGAACAACCTTTGCCACGGTACACCTGTTTTCCTTCCATTTCTTTTGGGTCTAGCCCCAGCTTTGCAATGGCATCAGCATCAGCAGTATATGCTGTCTTACAATCAGGACAGATGATACGAATAAGTCGTTGAGCAAGAATTGCATTGACTGATGAGGAAATAAGGAATGGTTCAATATCCATATCGATAAGACGAGTGATGGCGCTGGAGGCATCGTTCGTGTGAAGCGTGGAGAAAACCAAGTGGCCGGTAAGGGCTGACTGGATTGCGATTTTTGCAGTTTCCGTATCACGAATCTCACCCACCAGAATTACATCCGGATCCTGTCGAACAATGGATCGTAAACCAGATGCAAATGTAAGATCAATTTTAGGATTGACCTGAACCTGGCCTATGCCATTGATACGGTATTCAATAGGATCTTCAACGGTTATAATATTAATATCGGTGCTGTTTATAGCGGTAAGTGCAGCATAGAGAGTTGTGGTTTTACCGCTTCCTGTCGGACCGGTGACCAGTACAATACCGTTAGCGGACCTGATCTGCTCAGAAAAGGGGATAAATCTGTCTTCTGGCATTCCAAGATCTGTGAGGGAAATCAGTACCGATGATTTGTCGAGCAGGCGAAGAACCACACGTTCTCCGAAGGCCGTGGGCAGTGTGGAAACACGAATGTCAATCTCCTGATTGGCAACCTTGAGTTCAATTCTGCCATCCTGAGGAAGACGTTTTTCGGCAATATTGAGCTTGGCCATAACTTTAATCCTTGAGACCAGAGCTGCTTGAACATGCTTAGGGGGGCTGAGCATATCGTAGAGAATACCATCCAGTCGTTGTCTGATTTTCAGTGAGTTTTGGTAGGGTTCGATATGGATGTCAGAAGCTTTATCACGTACTGCTTGAGAAAACATGAGATTGACAAG
>JAOZLM010000001.1 GCA_029934815.1 Desulfocapsa sp.
GCATCAGCCTTCCAAGCTGAGGGTTGCGAGTTCGAGTCTCGTTTCCCGCTCCATACGATATCTGTTTTTTTTTATTTTTTTGTATCAGGCTCATATAGCTCAGTTGGTAGAGCGCATCCTTGGTAAGGATGAGGCCAACGGTTCAAATCCGTTTATGAGCTCCAAAAACACCGTTATTGTAAACGGCCAGAGGAGACTACTACTATGTCAAAAGAAAAATTTGAAAGGACTAAACCGCATGTCAATGTAGGTACCATTGGTCACATCGATCATGGTAAAACTACTCTGACCGCTGCAATTACCGCTGTACAGGCACAGAAAGGATTCGCTGAATTTACTGATTTCAGTAACATCGATAAAGCTCCTGAAGAGAAAGAACGTGGAATTACCATCGCCACTGCTCACGTTGAGTATGAGACTGAAAATCGTCACTACGCTCATGTCGATTGCCCGGGCCATGCTGATTACATCAAGAACATGATTACCGGTGCTGCCCAGATGGACGGTGCTATTCTTGTTGTTGGTGCTGATGATGGTGCCATGCCTCAGACTCGTGAGCATATCTTGCTTGCCCGTCAGGTTGGTGTTCCTGCAATCGTTGTATTCCTTAACAAGTGCGACATGGTTGATGATGATGAACTCATCGAACTTGTAGAGATGGAACTTCGTGAGCTCCTTGATAAGTATGAATTCCCTGGTGATGATATTCCAATCATCCACGGTTCTGCTTTGAAAGCTCTTGAGAATCCAACAGATCCTGAAGCTACTAAGTGCATAGACGAACTGATGGCTGCCATCGATTCTTATATCCCAGAACCAGAACGTGACGTTGATCAGCCTTTCCTTATGCCAATTGAGGATGTTTTCTCAATCTCCGGCCGTGGAACAGTTGCAACAGGTCGTGTTGAGCGTGGTGTTGTTCACGTTGGTGATGAAATTGAGATCGTTGGAATCAAAGAAACCGCAAAAACCACCTGTACCGGTGTTGAAATGTTTCGTAAACTCCTTGACGAAGGTCAGGCGGGTGACAATATCGGCGCATTGCTTCGTGGTACCAAGCGTGAAGAAATCGAGCGTGGCCAGGTTCTTGCAGCTCCAGGCTCCATTCTACCACATACTAAATTTAAAGCTGAGTGTTATATCCTTGGAAAAGATGAGGGTGGACGTCACACCCCATTCTTTGACGGATACCGTCCTCAGTTCTACTTCAGAACAACAGATGTTACCGGAGTTATTTCTCTGCCCGAAGGTGTAGAGATGGTAATGCCAGGTGATAACCTGCATGTTGACGCTGAACTTATTACTCCAATCGCCATGGATGTTGGTCTTCGCTTTGCAATTCGCGAAGGTGGACGTACCGTTGGTGCTGGTGTTATTAGTGAGATCAGCGAATAAATAACCATATCAAAACACTTCTTCGGTAATTGTCGGTGAAGTGTTTTTGCTATTAGGAATTATCATGAGAGATATCGTAACCCTTGCGTGTGGTACTTGCAAAAACCGTAATTACACCACGACAAAAAATAAAAGAAATACCCCAGGTAAACTGGAGCTTAAAAAATACTGCCCATTCTGCAGAACACATACACCGCACAAAGAAACGAAATAGTTTCTGTAGGCCAGTAGCTCTAATTGGTAGAGCGCCGGACTCCAAATCCGGATGTTGGGGGTTCGACTCCCTCCTGGCCTGCCATTTGTATTTTGTGTAGCGAGTGAAGGTGCTTAATTCTGAGCAGGAAATGGTTGACGGACATGGCAAAAAAGACAAAAAGCGGCGGCAAAAATAAACAGATTGCAGAAGAGAAAAAATCAGCTTTTGCTCCATCTGAAATTAAAAAATTTGTTGACGAAGTAAAAGTTGAATTCACCAAGATTGTCTGGCCTGACAGGAAGACAACTATGAGTTTAACCGGTGTTGTCATTGTGTTCTCAATCTTAGCTTCAGCGTATCTCGGATCGGTTGATTTACTTCTTGGAAAACTGATTGATTCAGTTCTTCGTTAAACCCTGGCTCTTACAAATAGAAACATTATGGCAATAAACTGGTACATATTGCAGGTGCATTCCGGGTTTGAGGAGAAGGTAAAACTGACCCTTGAAGACAGAATTCAAAGAGCCGGACTTGAGGAATCATTTGGAGAAATCCTGGTTCCTGAAGAGCAGGTTGTTGAGATGGTAAAAGGCGAAAGAAAAACTTCATCACGTAAGTTTTTCCCTGGCTATATGCTAATCTCCATGGATTTAAACGATGCCACCTGGCATATATTACATGAGAATATGCCTCGTGTAATTGGATTTGTAGGGGACGATGAGAATCCTACACCACTGCCGGATGAAGATGCGCAAAAAATCATCAGTCGTATTCAGGATGGATCTGAAACTCCACGACCTAAAGTTATTTTTGAGATTGGTGAGGCTGTTCGTGTAACAGACGGCCCATTTGCCAACTTCCAGGGTACTGTTGATGAAGTGTATCCTGAAAAGGGCAGAGTAAAAGTTATGGTTTCTATCTTCGGCCGGGAAACACCGGTTGAATTGGAATACATACAGGTATCAAACAACTAATAATTCTGGAAAAGTTCATCAGCATATCAGCTTTGAGCGATCAATCCATTCGGCATACAAAAGCGTATAACCGAACGAACAGTCGCCCATATCTGGTACACTGCTAAACTTTTCTAAGATAAAAATCGTATCTAAATCGTTCAACTTAACAGTTTGGCGATTCAAAAATAAAGAAAAACTCTATTAATAGAGTAGGAGTTCGAAATGGCAAAGAAAATTTCGGCGTTTATTAAATTACAGATTCCGGCCGGAAAAGCCAATCCTTCACCCCCTGTTGGACCTGCACTTGGTCAGCATGGTGTGAATATTATGGAATTTTGTAAGGCATTCAACGCCAGAACCCAGGAACTCGGTGATACCATTGTTCCTGTTGTTATCACAGTTTATGCCGACAGATCATTCAGCTATATCACCAAGACCACACCAGCATCAGTTCTTCTGATGAAGGCTGTCGGCCTGAAGAAAGCATCATCTAATCCAAAAGCTGATCGTGTAGCTGAAATTGGAATGGATAAAGTGCGTGAAATTGCTGAAATCAAAATGCCTGATCTTAATGCATATGATCTGGATGCTGCCAGCAAGATTATTGCCGGTACTGCTAAAAGTATGGGCATCACGGTAGTGACCGCTTAATTATAAATTTAACATACTGCTGTGACCGAACTATTTGAAGAAAACGGTCTGCGAGAGTAGGAGGCTGATATGCCGAAGCATGGAAAGAATTACCGTAATAAAAGTGAAGCCATTGATCGTACCGCACAATATGGTCTTGAAGACGCTGTAAAGCATTTAGTTGCCGGCAGCTTTGTCAAATTTGATGAGACTGTTGACATTGCAATGAAGCTTGGTGTGGATCCACGCCACGCAGATCAGATGGTTCGCTCCTCTGTAGTACTTCCACACGGAACAGGAAAAGAGACCAGAGTATTGGTTTTCGCCAAAGGCGATAAAGAAGCAGAGGCCAAAGAGGCTGGTGCTGATTTCGTCGGTGGAGACGATCTGGTAGAAAAGATCAAAGAAGGATGGACTGATTTTGATAAAACAGTCGCCACTCCTGATATGATGGGTACCGTTGGTAAGATTGGTCGAATTTTAGGACCCAGAAATCTTATGCCAAATGCAAAACTTGGTACCGTAACGTTTGATCTTGCCAATATAATAAAAGAAATCAAATCCGGTAAGGTGGATTTTCGCGTTGAAAAAACCGGTATCATCCATGCTGGTGTTGGTAAAGTCTCTTTTGGCGCTGAGAATCTTACTGAGAACCTGAAAGCCTTTGTCACAAAAGTTGTTCAGCTCAAGCCTTCTTCAGCTAAAGGAATTTACCTTCGCTCGGTCACCATCAGCACCACCATGGGACCAGGTGTTAAGCTCGACCCCATCGCACTTGCTGCTTATGTTAAGTAAGTTCGATTTTAGATATTAGACTAGTTTTATTAGACAAATCAACGTCGAAGACAGCAGGAACCGCTAGCGGTTTAATCACAGATTGTGTCCTGCCGAGGCCATGGAAAAAATTCTTAACCTCCAGTAAGTTCGTTTAACGCATTTGCTGAAGTATTTTTTATTTTGACCGTCACTGCTGCCTAAGGCATAAGAATAACCTAAACCGACTAAGGAGGAGCATTTTGAACCGTGATGATAAATCAGCAATAGTTTCTGAGTTGAATGAATCGTTCAGCCGAGCCAAGTTTACTGTGGTAACAGATTATTGTGGATTAACGGTTTCTGAGTTGCAAGAGCTTCGTATTCAATTACGCAGCTGTGATTCAGAGATTCGAATTGCAAAGAACACTCTTCTTAAAAGGGCAGTATCGGATACAGCTAGTGATATACTTGCTGATGATTTCGCTGGCACTACAGCAGTAGTAATGGCGTATGATGATCCGGTCGGTCCCGCAAAGGCGCTCGCCCAATTTGCAGATGAACATGATAAACTGCAGATTCGCGCAGCTGTCCTTGAAGGAGAGAAAATTTCTTCAGAAGAGCTGATCGCTCTGTCCAAACTTCCTTCTAAGGATGTATTGCTTGGACAGTTCCTTTCCGTTCTCAACAGTGTACCCACCGGGCTTGTTCGGGTTCTCTCAGGAGTTCCAAGAACATTTCTATATGGCTTACAAGCTGTTAAAGAGCAGAAAGAAGAACAAGAAGCGTAGTTCTGATGAATACAAGATGCTGCTGGCAGGAATAGCCTGCTGCACATCTTAACAAAGATTATTTAACGAATAAAATACGAGGTATTATCCAATGGCTGTAACTAAAGACGATGTAATTGAATTCCTGTCCAACATGTCTGTACTTGAGCTTTCAGAGCTTATTAAAGATCTCGAAGAGAAATTCGGCGTATCTGCTGCTGCTCCTGCTGCAGTTGCTGTTGCCGGTGCTCCTGCTGATGGTGGCGAAGCCGCTGCTGAGCAGACCGAATTTGACGTTATCCTTACTTCTTTTGGCGATGCCAAGATTAAGGTAATTAAAGAAGTTCGTGCCATCACTTCTCTTGGCCTGAAAGAAGCAAAAGGTCTTGTTGAAGCTTGCCCTACTCCTCTCAAGGAAGGCGTTTCTAAAGATGAAGCAGAAGCTATCAAGAAGCAGATTGAAGAAGTTGGTGCTCAAGCGGAAGTTAAGTAATCCACTTCTGCATATGGATATCCGCATAAGATGCTGATATCCTGATTTAAGCGATACGCTACGGGCTAATAGTCCGATGGCGTATCGTGCTTTATAGTAAGTAAACCAATTGATGTTTGAAAATGTCGGAAATACAAAGGGTTACCTTTGTTGCTCCGTTTCTTTGTTTTCCAGTTTTGATGAGCCCCACGAGTGTGTATAGCTATGAAAATTAATGAAATCAAAGGTCATTTTACGAAAGAGAGCCATTATCCGGCTTCTTGTTACCACTCAGGTAATATTCCCTCCGTACCCGCCGTACCCTAAATTTTAAATTACCGGGCTTTGCAGCCACCCTGCGAAGCTGTTTAGTCCACTGCTCAGGTTTAATTCCGGGCACAGATATATAAAGATTATCCGTTAAAGGCATCCCGAGGTAAATTATGGAAAGAATAAGAAAAAACTTTGCCACTGCTTCATCGTTGATGGAGCCGCCGCATTTAATTTCAATGCAGCGTATCTCCTATGATAAGTTTTTGCAAATAGATGTAGATCCCAGTGAACGTCAAGATTTTGGTTTGCAGGCTATTTTTAAAAATGTCTTTCCAATCAATGACTTCAATGGCCATTGTTCTCTCGAATTTGTTAACTATTCCTTTGGTGTGCCCAAGTACACTATTGCCGAATGTCAGCAGCGTGGAATGACTTATGATATTCCGGTAAAAATCACTGTTCGTCTTATCACTTTTGATGTGGACGAAGAGACTGAGGTGCAGACAATCCGTGATATCAAGGAACAGCAGGTTTTCCTTGGAGCACTGCCTCTAATGACCGGTGATGGTGTCTTTGTTGTGAATGGTACCGAACGAGCCATTGTCTCACAGCTTCAACGTTCTCCCGGTTTGTTCTTTACCCACGATCAGGGAAAGAAACATTCCAGTGGTAAATTACTCTATTCAGCACGCATTATACCTGTACGCGGCTCCTGGATTGACCTCGAGTTTGATATTAAAGATGTCCTCCATGTTCGTATTGATCGCCGCCGTAAATTTCCGGTGACAACTCTTCTGAAAGCTCTTGATTTTGATCTTACTGAGGAAGATGAGCCGGTACATAATTCTGAGCAACTTCTGCGTAAATTTTATATCACTCTTAAGGTACACCAGAAGAAAGGTAACTATTTTGTAGAGTTTAATCCTAATACCGTTCAGGGACAACGGCTAGAATTCGATCTGGTTGACCCCAAAACCGGAGATGTTATTGGGAAAGAAGGTAAAAAACTCGGTAAAGCACTCTGTAAACGAATGGAAAAAGCTGGTGTAGAATTCCTGAAAATCTCCCGTGAAAGATTACTTGAAAAATTTCTCGTAACTGACATTGTCGAGCCAAAAACAGGTGAGATTCTTGCCGCTGGAAATGCCGAACTTACAGAGATCATACTTGATTCTTTTGATGAAGCCGGAATCAAAGAGTTTGAGATTTTACATATCGACGGTATCGTCTACTCGGAAGCGTTTAGAAAAACACTGGCCCTTGATAAAGTGCAGACTGCTGAAGATGCCATGCTTGAAATTTATCGCAGATTGCGTCCTTCAAGTCCTCCCACTGTTGAGGTTGCGCAGACATTCTTCAATAATCTCTTCTTCAACAAAGATCTATATGATCTCTCAGAAGTAGGTCGTTATAAAATAAATGCCCGTCTGAATCTTGATACTGATATTGAACATCGCGCACTCACCAAAGCAGATATTCTTGAGTCTGTTCTTTTCCTTGTTCGTTTAAAAGACAGCCAGGGTGATGTTGATGATATTGATCATCTTGGTAATCGTCGCGTACGAACTGTTGGCGAACTGGTCGAAAACCAGTATCGCATGGGTCTTATCCGAATGGAGCGTGCCATTAAAGAGCGCATGACTTTGCAGGAAGTCGAAACCATGATGCCCCATGATCTGGTGAACCCCAAACCAATTTCTGCTGCGATCAAAGAATTTTTTGGTACATCCCAACTTTCCCAGTTTATGGATCAGACCAACCCGCTTTCCGAAGTGACTCACAAGAGGCGTCTTTCTGCTCTTGGACCTGGCGGTCTTTCCCGTGAACGTGCCGGTTTTGAAGTTCGTGATGTTCATCCAACACACTATGGTCGTATCTGTCCGGTTGAGACTCCTGAAGGGCCAAATATTGGTCTTATCGTGTCCCTTGCCACCTACGCCAGAATCAATCCTTACGGTTTTATTGAAACACCATACCGTAAAGTTAAAGATTCAATAGTACTTGATGAAGTGAAATTTTTAAGTGCATTGCAGGAGCAAAAACAGCTCATTGCTCCAGCTGCTACTATTCTTACTAAGAATAAGAAAATTGTTGCTGAAACCCTGATTGTCCGAGATGAAGGTGAGGTTGTTACTGCAACATCTGAAGACGTCAGCTATATGGATATTGCTCCGAATCAGCTGGTAAGTGTGGCCGCATCGCTTATTCCCTTTCTTGAAAATGATGATGCCAACCGTGCCCTGATGGGATCAAACATGCAGCGTCAGGCTGTACCGCTGATGATCTGTCATTCTCCTTTTGTCGGTACCGGCATGGAGCGTTATGTGGCAAGAGATTCTGGCGCATGCCTGCTGTCTGGTGGAGAAGGTGTAGTTGAAGAGATCGATTCCAACCGTGTTGTTGTACGCTACAATAAACCCGGTGTTGATGGATTTGATACAGGTGTAGGTGTATATCGACTTTCTAAATACAAAAAGTCAAACCAGAATACCTGTTTTACCCAGAATCCACTAGTGCTTCCAGGGGATAAAGTCACTAAGGGCACTGTCCTTGCTGACGGCCCATCCTGCGAATTTGGTGAACTTGCTCTTGGTAAAAACGTGACCATCGCCTTTATGCCATGGCGCGGATTTAACTTTGAGGATTCCATTCTTATTAATGAGAGACTCCTGAAAGAAGATACATTTACTTCTGTGCATATCGAAGTTTTTGATACCATGGCCCGTGATACCAAGCTTGGAAAAGAAGAGATCACACGCGATATTCCAAATGTGAGTGAAGAGACGCTTCGTAATCTTGATGAGTCAGGAATCGTCCGCATTGGTGCCGATGTACATGCTGGTGATACACTGGTTGGAAAAGTAACACCTAAGGGTGAGACAATGCTTTCCCCTGAAGAGAAACTGCTTCGCGCAATCTTTGGTGAAAAAGCACAGGATGTAAAAGATTCTTCTCTTCGTGTTCCGCCAGGAGTCGAAGGTGTAGTTATTGATGCAAAAGTCTTCTCCAGAAAAGGAGTGGATAAAGACGAACGATCTCTCATGATTGAAGATATGGAGATTGAGCGCCTTAATAAAGATAAGCTTGATGAACTGGCCAGTCTCAAACATGGTGTTTGCCGTGAGATCGGTGAAATTATGGATGGCAAAACTGTCAAGCAGGACGTTGAAGATAAGCACGGCGAGGTTATCGTAAAACTTGGCAAGAAGATGAAGGCAGAGTTTGCTGAACTTGTTGGTTTTGCTGCCCTTGCTAACATTGATTTCTCTGAGAAGAGCAAGTTTGAAGGTGAGATTGAGGCAGCTTACGGACGCTATAACAGTCAGAAAAAACTGATTGCCGACCGCTATGATGGAATTATTGAGCGTATGAAAAAAGGCGACGATCTTCCTCCAGGCGTTGTTAAAATGGTTAAAGTTTATGTGGCCACCAAACGGAAACTCTCCGTTGGTGATAAAATGGCTGGGCGACATGGTAATAAAGGTGTTGTTTCAAGACTTCTGCCAGAAGAAGATATGCCGTTTTTTGCTGATGGCACCACCGTTGATATCGTGTTGAACCCACTTGGTGTTCCTTCTCGTATGAATGTTGGCCAGGTGCTAGAAGTGCATCTTGGTTTTGCTGCAAAACGTATCGGAAAACAGCTTTCCGATCTTGCACAGGCAGAAGAAATAGATGCAATCAAGAAGAAGATGCAAGCTGTCTACTCCGAAGACGAATACAAGCAGATCACTGATGGAATGAGTGACGCCGAACTCTTTGACTGGTGCCGCAAACATTACCGTGGTATCCACGTTGCAACTCCTGTTTTTGATGGTGCAGAAGAAGATAAGATTCGCGCTATGCTTGTGGAAGCCGGTGTTGAGGAAGCTGGACAGAGTCAGCTCTATGACGGACTTACCGGTGACCCGTTTGCCAATAAAGTCACTGTTGGCGTAATGTATATGCTGAAACTTCATCACCTTGTAGACAATAAAATCCATGCCCGTTCAACGGGTCCATACTCCCTTGTTACCCAGCAGCCGCTTGGTGGTAAGGCGCAGTTTGGTGGACAGCGACTTGGTGAAATGGAAGTGTGGGCAATGGAAGCGTACGGCGCAGCTTACACCCTGAAAGAATTTTTGACTGCTAAGTCTGATGATGTTGAAGGTCGAACAACCATGTACGAACGCATCGTTAAAGGGAATAACTTCCTGACAACTGGCCTGCCCGAATCTTTCCACGTACTCGTGAAAGAACTTCAGGGTTTGTGCCTCGACATGGAACTTATAGACGTTTAGCAGCCAAATTATAAAATTTTAAGTTTATAAAGGAATCTTGAGCTGAAAGCTTAAGTGCACTTTTAAAATTCTCTTTATATAAGGAGTATACTTTCGTGGAAGAACTATTTAATTTTTTTCAAAAACCGAAAGGTCCTGTAAAGTTTAATAAAGTAAAGATTTCTCTCGCATCTCCTGAAAGGATCATGGACTGGTCCCACGGCGAGGTGAAGAAACCTGAAACGATCAATTACCGTACCTTTAAGCCGGAACGAGATGGACTGTTTTGTGCCAAAATTTTTGGCCCGGTTAAGGATTTTGAGTGTAACTGCGGAAAATATAAGCGCATGAAACACCGTGGTGTTGTCTGCGAAAAATGTGGCGTTGAAGTAATCCAGTCAAAGGTTCGTCGTGAACGCCTTGGTCATATTACCCTTGCTGCACCAGTGGCTCACATCTGGTTCCTGAAAAGCCTTCCTTCAAAGATCGGTGCAGTACTCGATCTCACCCTGAAGCAGCTTGAAAAGGTACTGTATTTTGAGCAGTATGCAGTAACCTATTCTGAAACTGAAGAAGTACCGGCTTGTACACTTCTCACCGAAGAACAGTATCGGCAGATGCGTGAAGAGCACCCTGGTAAATTTGAAGTTGGTATTGGCGCCGAGGCGATCCACGAACTCCTTAAAGCCCAGGATCTGATTGCATTGTCTGCAACGCTTCGTGAGGAGATGGCAACCACCAACTCCAAAACTAAACGTCAGAAATATGGAAAACGTCTGCATGTTATTGAGGCATTTCGTGATTCCGGTAACCGTCCTGAATGGATGGTTTTAAAGGTAATCCCTGTTCTTCCCCCTGATCTTCGCCCGCTTGTCCCCCTTGAAGGCGGACGTTTTGCGACCAGTGATTTGAATGACCTTTATCGTCGTGTTATTAACCGTAATAACCGTCTGAAAAGACTTCTTGAGCTGGATGCACCTGATATCATCATCCGTAATGAGAAAAGAATGCTACAGGAAGCTGTTGATGTTCTTTTTGATAATGGCCGTCGTGGTCGTGTGATCACCGGAGCAAATAAACGCCCCTTGAAATCCCTTTCTGATATGCTGAAAGGAAAGCAGGGACGTTTTCGTCAGAATCTGCTCGGTAAACGAGTGGATTATTCCGGACGTTCCGTTATTGTTGTAGGCCCGCATCTCCGTCTGCATCAGTGTGGTATACCAAAGAAAATGGCACTGGAACTCTTTAAACCATTTATTTATAACAAACTCGAAGGCCGTGGTTTTGTAACCACCATTAAATCTGCCCGTAAGATGGTTGAGAAGGGTGCCAAGGAAGTATGGGATGTACTCGACGAAGTGGTAACTGAACGTTCTGTTATCCTGAACCGTGCTCCGACACTCCATCGCTTAGGTATGCAAGCATTTGAAGCGGTTCTTATTGAAGGAAAAGCCATTCAGTTGCATCCATTGGTTTGTGCAGCATTTAATGCTGACTTTGATGGTGATCAGATGGCGGTCCATGTACCACTGTCTGTTGAAGCACAGGTTGAAGCACGTGTGTTGATGATGTCTACCAATAATATTCTGTCACCTGCAAACGGTGATCCGATTATTATCCCATCGCAGGATATCGTCCTTGGTCTGTACTATATGACCCGTGAAAGGGGAGGTGTAAAAGGCGAAGGCAAGATCTTCTCTAATCCAGTCGAGGCTCGTATTGCTTTTGATTATGATGCAGTTGATCTGCAGGCAAAAATCACTGTACGCATCGAAGGTGAAATGGTCGAAACCATCATGGGAAGAGTTCTTCTTGGTGATCTCTTACCTGCAGCTGTACCTTACGCAGAAGTTAATAAAGTCATGAGCAAAAAAGCTCTTGGTGGACTTATCGATTACACCTATCGACATGCCGGAACTAAGGATACTGTAATCCTTGCTGATCGTCTGAAGGATATTGGCTATGAATTTGCGACTCGTGCAGGTATCTCCATCTGCATTGATGATATGAAAATTCCAGCAGCAAAATATGTACTCGTTGCTAAAGCTGAGAATGAAGTTGCTGATGTTAGTCAGCAGTATTCAGACGGTCTCATTACTTCAGGCGAGAAGTACAATAAGGTAGTTGATATCTGGTCAAAAGTTACAGAAGATGTAGCGAATAAAATGATGGAAGGTATCAAGGTAGATAAAGACGAAGAGGGTAACGTAATTGCGGATCCCGGTTTTAATGCCATCTATCTCATGGCCGATTCTGGCGCGCGTGGATCACGTGACCAGATTCGCCAGCTTGCCGGTATGCGTGGACTGATGGCTAAGCCGTCAGGCGCCATTATTGAGACTCCTATTAAGGCTAACTTTCGTGAAGGTCTTGGTGTGCTCGAGTATTTTATTTCAACACATGGTGCTCGTAAAGGTCTTGCAGATACTGCGCTTAAAACTGCTAACTCCGGTTACCTGACCAGACGTCTTGTTGATGTGGCACAGGATTCCACAATCGTTATGGCGGATTGCAAAACCCTTGATGGAATCGTTGCCGAACCTTTGCTTGATGGTGGTGAAATCATCGTTCCACTTGGCGATCGAATCCTTGGTCGTGTTACCCAGGAAGATGTATACGATCCGTATGATGAAGAAAAGATCATTGTTGAAGCAGGAACGGAAATCACAGAAACACTTGTGAAAGAAATTGACGAAGCGGGAATCGATAAAGTTGCTATTCGTTCAGTTCTTACCTGTCGTGCCAGACGTGGCGTTTGTGCCCAGTGCTACGGGCGTGACCTTGGTCGTGGACATATGGTTAACCGTGGTGAGGCAGTTGGTATTATTGCTGCTCAGTCAATTGGTGAGCCTGGAACTCAGCTTACAATGCGTACCTTCCATGTTGGTGGAACAGCATCCCGTGCTGTTGATCAGGCTGAAATTGTGAGTCAGCGTGCCGGTAAGATTCAGTTTAATAATTTGCATTCAGTTAAAAATAGCGATGGCATCAAAATCGTTATGAATCGTAATGCTGAGATTTCAATCCTTGATGATCAGGGCCACGAACGTGAGAGGCATAAGGTTACTTATGGCGCTCAGATTCTCGTGGATGAAGGCGCAGCCGTTGAACCAAACACCATCCTCTCAGAGTGGGATGCCTATACCATTCCAATTGTATCAGAAGTTGGTGGTATTGTTAAATATGGTGATATTGTTGAAGGTTCCACCATGCAGGAAAAGGTTGATGGTGTAACCGGTAAGGCCAGTAAGGTTATTGTTCCAACACCTTCCGGTGTCGCGTTGTCTCCACGTATCTCGATTAAAGGGGATCGTGGTAAGACGCTGAAAATTCCTGATTCAGAAGCTTTTGCCCGTTACAGTCTGCCAGTTGGTTCAATTATCTCCGTTGAAGAAGGAGAAAGTATCGATCCTGGTACCATCGTTGGTCGGATTCCACGTGAATCCAGTAAGACCAAAGATATTACAGGTGGTCTGCCGCGTGTTGCAGAGCTCTTTGAAGTTCGTAAGCCTAAAGAGCCAGCTATCATCACTCACATTGATGGCAAGGTAAGTTTTGGTAAAGAACTGAAAGGAAAACTTCGCTGTGTGGTTACTCCCGAATTTGGAGAACCACAGGAATACCTGCTGCCAAAAGTAAAACATACCATCGTCCATGAGGGTGATTATGTTGCAGCCGGTGAGCCACTGATTGAAGGAACCATTGTTCCAAACGATATTCTCAAGGTTCTTGGTGTTAAAGAACTGGCTAAGTTCCTGGTGAACGAGGTACAGGAGGTATATCGTCTGCAGGGTGTTAAGATTAACGATAAGCATATTGAAGTTATCGTTCGTCAGATGCTGCGCAGAGTTATGATTACCAACGCCGGTGATTCTAAGTTCATGATTGGCGAACAGGTAGTCTGGTGGGACTTTGAAGATGAGCGTGACCGCCTCTTTGCAGAAGGGAAACAGCCAGGAATGGCAGAACCTCTTCTTCTTGGTGTAACCAAGGCATCACTCTCCACTGAGAGTTTTATCTCAGCGGCCTCTTTCCAGGAAACTACCAAGGTCTTAACCAATGCTGCCATGGCAGGAAAGGTTGATGATCTGGTTGGACTGAAAGAAAATGTGATCATGGGTCGTTTAATTTCTGCAGGTACAGGACTCGATAAAAGTTTCTAGAGTTTCGGGTGATTAAGTCCGAAGTGAGATCGTATTTCACTTCGGACTTTATAACTTTCAACTATAGACAATCTTTTATGCTTGACAGTATAATAGCGATAGGGTAAATATTCTCTCTTTCGTGCTGGGCGCACAAGACTTACGCCCTTATGATATCAATTATAGCGTCATTTATTATATACGTGAACAGGAGCAGTAAAGATAATGCCAACAATTAATCAGCTCATTCGGCAGGGCAGGAAGAAGATCGTTAAGAAGAAAGATACCCCTTCCCTTGAAGGCTGTCCGCAAAAGCGTGGCGTCTGTGTCCGGGTATATACTACCACACCAAAGAAACCTAACTCCGCGCTTCGTAAAGTAGCCAGAGTTCGTTTGACCAACGGAAAAGAGGTTACCTCTTATATTCCAGGTATAGGTCATAATCTTCAGGAGCATTCAGTTGTTCTGATTCGTGGCGGTCGTGTAAAAGATCTTCCAGGTGTTCGTTATCATATTGTTCGTGGTACTCTTGATACTCTCGGCGTCTCCGATAGACGTAAAGGGCGTTCGAAGTATGGCGCCAAGCGTCCTAAATAGTCTACAGTTGTAAAAGAGGAATAGTATGCCACGTAGAAAAGTCGTAGAAAAAAGAAAAATTAATCCTGATCCACGGTTCAACTCGGTACTTGTTTCCAAGTTCACCAATGGAATCATGGTACAGGGTAAAAAATCCATCGCGCGTCGAATCTTTTATGATGCCATGGATATAGTCGCCACAAAGGTGACTGACGAAGATCCACTTGTTATTTTTGAAGAGGCAATGGAAAAAGTTCGTCCAAAAGTTGAAGTTAAATCCAGACGTGTTGGTGGTGCTACCTATCAGGTTCCCATGGAAGTACGTCAGGTAAGAAGGAACGCATTGGCTATTCGCTGGATTATTTCTTATGCGAAATCCAGATCCGGAAAGTCCATGTCTGATAAACTCGCTGCAGAAATTCTCGATGCATATAATGATCGCGGAGCTGCTGTGAAGAAGCGTGATGACACCCATCGTATGGCAGAAGCCAATAAGGCTTTCGCTCACTACCGCTGGTAGGAGTCTTACGAAGGGCGTTTTACTCTGTTTGAGTATTCATCAGCCTGTAACCTGTAACTGAGTTAAGCTGATGGCTGGAAACAAGGATCTTTCGACTGTACGCAATATTGGCATTATGGCCCATATTGATGCAGGGAAGACAACCACAACAGAGCGAATTTTGTTTTACACAGGTCGATCCTACAAGATCGGCGAAGTTCACGACGGCAATGCTGTCATGGACTGGATGGAACAGGAGCAGGATAGGGGGATTACAATCACCTCAGCTGCAACTAGCTGTACCTGGAAATCCACAGACATAAACATTATCGATACACCCGGTCATGTTGACTTCACAGTTGAAGTCGAGCGAAGCCTTAGAGTGCTGGACGGCGTTGTAGCTGTCTTTTGCGCAGTAGGCGGAGTTGAGCCACAATCGGAAACGGTTTGGCGACAGGCTGAAAAGTACAGCATCCCAAGAATCGCATTCGTCAATAAGATGGATCGGATTGGGGCTGACTTTGAAAGGGTAGTAAAGATGATGGAAGAACGGCTTGGGACAAATCCCGTTGTTGTTCAGATTCCTGTCGGTAAAGAAGCTGAGTTTGAAGGCGTTATCGATCTCATCGAAGAAAAGATGTATGTATTCGATGAAGACTCCTTGGGGCAGGAAGTCATAGAAAAAGATATCCCGGAAGCATATCGGGACAGATTCACGGCCGCACATATGGTGCTCATCGAGAAGTTGGCCGACTTCGATGATGAGATCATGGAAAATTTCCTTGAAGATACACCTGTATCTGCGGATACGCTTTATCGTGCGCTTAGAATTGCTACACTAAACTTGAACCTGGTTCCGGTCTTGTGCGGCAGTGCATTTAAAAACAAAGGCATACAGCCTTTGCTTGACAGTATCGTTCAGTATTTGCCGTCACCCCTTGATGTACCACCTGTTGAGGGACTCGGAAAGAAAGACGAGGTCATCAGTCGTAAGACAGACAGTAAAGAAAAACTGGCTGCGCTTATTTTTAAACTGATGAGTGACTCATACGTTGAAAATCTTGCCTTTATCCGGATTTACTCCGGAACAGTAAAGGTAGGAGACAAGGTATTTAATCCTGTCAAAAAGAAGAAAGAAAAAATTGGTAAGCTGATACGGTTGCATGCCAATAAGAGGGAAGAAGTTGATTCACTTAGTGCTGGTGACATTGGCGCTGTAATTGGACTCAAATTCTCCACAACAGGAGATACCCTCTGCGCAAATGGCGATTACATTGTACTGGAAAGTATGGAATTTCCAGAACCCGTTATCGGGGTTGCCATCGAAGCAAAAAGTAAGGCAGACGAAAAAAAGCTGGAGGAAACCCTTGGTAAGATAGCCATGGAAGATCCTTCCTTTCGCATTGCAAAGAATGAAGAGACCGGACAGACAATTATTTCAGGAATGGGTGAACTCCATCTTGAAATTATTGTTCATCGCCTGATCCATGAGTTCAAAGCTAATGCAAACGTCGGAACGCCTCAGGTTTCCTATAAAGAAACCATCTCAGCAAATGCTGAGGCTGAAGGAAAGTTTGACCAGCAGACAGGTGCCAAAGGGATGTATGGCCATGTCGTAATTGAAGTTGAACCGCTTGGTCGTTCAGAAGGAGTTGTTTTTGAGTCGGTAGTAAAAGGCGATACAATCCCTGATATGTTTCTGGAAGCAATTGAAAAGGGAATTCGTGACAGCCTGGATGCAGGCCCACTCATTGGATACCCCGTAACAGATATTAAAGTTACACTGGTTGGCGGTTCCTATTCAGAAGAGGAATCAACAGAGATGGCCTTTGGAGTAGCATCATCCATGGCAATCAGACGAGCCACAGCAGACGCTAAACCACTGTTACTTGAACCAATTATGAATCTGGAAGTTGTTAGTCCGGAAGAATATCTTGGAGATGTGATGAACGATCTCAACTCCAAGCGTGCAAAGGTTGTTGGCGTAGATGCCAAAGATTCTTTGCAGGTGATTAAGGCTCACGCCCCGCTGGCTGAAATGTTTGGTTATTCAACATCTCTCAGATCAGCAACACAGGGCAGAGCAAATTTCACCATGCAGTTTGAAAAATATGACGTTGTGCCTAAAAATCGGGCTGACGAAATCATACGAAAAATAAGAGGAATATAGCACATTCATTTGAGGTAAGACTATGTCAAAAGAAAAATTTGAAAGGACAAAGCCGCATGTCAATGTAGGTACCGTTGGTCACATCGATCATGGTAAAACCACTCTGACCGCTGCGATCACTGCTGTACAGGCACAGAAAGGATTCGCTGAATTTACTGATTTCAGTAACATCGATAAAGCTCCTGAAGAGAAAGAACGTGGAATTACCATCGCCACTGCTCACGTTGAGTATGAGACTGAAAATCGTCACTACGCTCATGTCGATTGCCCGGGCCATGCTGATTACATCAAGAACATGATTACCGGTGCTGCCCAGATGGACGGTGCTATTCTTGTTGTTGGTGCTGATGATGGTGCCATGCCTCAGACTCGTGAGCATATCTTGCTTGCCCGTCAGGTTGGTGTTCCTGCAATCGTTGTATTCCTTAACAAGTGCGACATGGTTGATGATGATGAACTCATCGAACTTGTAGAGATGGAACTTCGTGAGCTCCTTGATAAGTATGAATTCCCTGGTGATGATATTCCAATCATCCACGGTTCTGCTTTGAAAGCTCTTGAGAATCCAACAGATCCTGAAGCTACTAAGTGCATAGACGAACTGATGGCTGCCATCGATTCTTATATCCCAGAACCAGAACGTGACGTTGATCAGCCTTTCCTTATGCCAATTGAGGATGTTTTCTCAATCTCCGGCCGTGGAACAGTTGCAACAGGTCGTGTTGAGCGTGGTGTTGTTCACGTTGGTGATGAAATTGAGATCGTTGGAATCAAAGAAACCGCAAAAACCACCTGTACCGGTGTTGAAATGTTTCGTAAACTCCTTGACGAAGGTCAGGCGGGTGACAATATCGGCGCATTGCTTCGTGGTACCAAGCGTGAAGAAATCGAGCGTGGCCAGGTTCTTGCAGCTCCAGGCTCCATTCTACCACATACTAAATTTAAAGCTGAGTGTTATATCCTTGGAAAAGATGAGGGTGGACGTCACACCCCATTCTTTGACGGATACCGTCCTCAGTTCTACTTCAGAACAACAGATGTTACCGGAGTTATTTCTCTGCCCGAAGGTGTAGAGATGGTAATGCCAGGTGATAACCTGCATGTTGACGCTGAACTTATTACTCCAATCGCCATGGATGTTGGTCTTCGCTTTGCAATTCGCGAAGGTGGACGTACCGTTGGTGCTGGTGTTATTAGTGAGATCTCCGAATAAGGAAGGGAAATGATACCTACAGATAAAATTCGTATTCGCCTCAAGGCGTATGATCATAAACTCCTTGATCTGTCCACACATGAAATTGTAGAGACTGCCAGAAGAACCGGAGCTGCTGTCGCAGGGCCGATTCCACTGCCAACTTCTATTAAGAAATTTTGTGTATTACGTTCACCCCATGTGGATAAGAAATCTCGCGAGCAATTTGAGATGAGAACACATCGTCGCCTGATCGACATTCTTGAGCCTACTCAGCAGACTATTGATATGCTGATGAAACTTGAGTTGTCTGCCGGTGTTGATGTGGAGATTAAACTGCCATAGCGAAGAATGTTTATACCTTCACTATTATATAAGTGATACAATCGTTAGAAGGAAAATTTTAGATGGTTAAGTAAAAAACTTCATATTCGAGGAACGAAAATTTGATGGAGTGAGGCGTACATTAGTACGTCGTAGCCACAGCAAATTTTCAGTGACGAAGAAGATGAAGAATTTTTACGACACCACCATAGGTAAGATTATGCCAAAGACAATGGGCTTATTAGGAAAAAAAATTGGTATGACTCGTGTATATGACGAGATGGGTGCAGTAATTCCCGTTACAGTTATAGAAGCTGGTCCCTGCAAAGTACTTCAGGTGAAGTCGCAGGCCAAAGAAGGATATAATGCCATTCAGGTTGGTTTTGGTGACAAAAAGGCGCAGCGTGTAAACAAGCCTGCTGCCGGTCACTTCAAAAAAGCCGATACCGATGGATATTATCATATTCGAGAATTCAGAGTTGAGAATCCCGATGAGTATCAAACAGGACAGGACTTAAATCTTGTTGATCTCTTCAAAACTGGCGATGTTATTGACGTCCAGGGTGTTTCTCAGGGTAAAGGTTTCCAGGGCGTTATGAAACGTCATGGATTTGCCGGTGGACCTGGTGGTCATGGATCCAAATTTCACCGTCGTCCTGGTTCTATCGGAATGAGTGCCTGGCCTGGAAGGGTCGTTAAAGGTAAGAAACTTCCGGGAAGAATGGGTACTGATACGGTTCTCAGGAAAAATGTTGTTGTTATCGACGTTCGTGAGGATGATAATCTTATCCTTGTTAAAGGGCCGATACCAGGATCCAAACAGTCTCTTCTTAAACTTTACACTAAGTAATTAGTCTAAAGCACACGAAGTTATCGTTTCAAGGAGTGAGAATATAAAATGTCTACCGTAGATATAGTAAATACGAAGAACGAAAAAGTTGGTGAGATTGAACTTTCAGCGAAAGTTTTTGATCTTGATGTCAAAGAGCATTTGCTCCACGACGTTGTTCGCCAGCAGCGTGCGGCAAAACGTGCAGGCAATGCCTGTACCAAAACACGTGTTGAAGTACGTGGTGGCGGAGCAAAGCCATGGCGTCAGAAAGGTACAGGACGTGCTCGTGCCGGTACCAACAACTCTCCTATCTGGAGAGGTGGTGGCGTGACCTTTGGTCCAAAACCTCGTGATTACAGCTTTAAGCTGAACCGCAAAGTGAGAAAACAGGCACTTGCCATGGCAATCAGTGCGCGACTTCAGGAAGGAAATCTGGTAGTGGTTGATGAGTTTGTTATGGATGCTATCAAAACAAAAGATTTCGTGAACATCATGAAAGGTTTTGATTTTGAAAACTGTCTGCTGATCACCGAAGAAACAAACGAGAACCTGAATAAATCAGCCCGAAATGCAAATGGTTTCAAAGTCATGAGTACAGATGGTCTGAATGTTTATGATATTCTTCTGCACAAGAAACTGATGCTGGTTAAGCCTGCGGTCGAGAGTATTGAGAAGAGGTTAGAAGCATGAAAAGTGAGCACAGAATTTTAAGAGGCCCCTGTCTTACCGAGAAAGCAAACATTCAGCTTGAAGTTGATAATAAGGTTGTTTTCAAGGTAGATTCTACAGCTAACAAGATCGATATTAAAAAAGCCGTAGAGAAGATGTTTGATGTAAAAGTAAAACATGTTCACACTGCAAATATGCACGGCAAACAGAAACGAGTGGGCAAATCCACTGGCTTTACCAATGACTGGAAAAAAGCCTATGTAACCCTTTCTGAAGGTAACATCAGCTTTGTTGATGAGCTGTAAGAAACAATAAAGCAAGCTGCTACCAATAAACGAATATAGTAGAGCTATCAATCCAATTAGCCTTCATGGAGTGATTAGATAATGATTACAATAAAGAAATATAAACCCACGTCACCGGGTAAACGACATCATGTGTCAATTCAGAATACTGAATTGTCCAAAAACGGACCGGAGAAGTCACTTCTGGCGCCCCTGTCGAAATCAGGTGGTCGTAATAATTACGGACGTATCACTTCCCGTCACATTGGTGGTGGTCATAAACGGAAATACCGTATCATTGATTTCAAGCGCAACAAAACTGATATCAATGCCAAGGTCGTTTCCATCGAATATGACCCCAACAGAAGTGCTAATATCGCACTTCTTTCCTATATCGATGGTGAAAAAACTTATATCCTGGCTCCAGCAGGTATTGCAGTCGGTGATCAAATTGTTGCCGGTGACAATGCAGATATCAAGCCCGGTAACTGTTTACCGCTGAAAAATATCCCCCTTGGTACTCTTCTTCATAATATTGAGATGAAGATTGGCAAAGGTGGTCAGCTTGTGCGTAGTGCTGGAGTTTCCGCTCAGCTTATGGCAAAAGAAGGAACCTATGTTCTTGTTCGTCTGCCATCCGGTGAAGTACGTAAATTCCACAGAGAATGTCGTGCTTGTATTGGACAGGTCGGAAACCGTGAGCATGAGAGCCAGAAACTTGGTAAAGCCGGTCGTACAAGATGGATGGGTAAACGTCCTCATGTACGTGGTGTAGCCATGAACCCTGTTGATCACCCAATGGGTGGTGGTGAGGGTAAGAGTTCCGGTGGCCGTCATCCATGTACACCATGGGGTTATCCTACCAAGGGTTACAAGACCAGAAAGAACACAATGTCCGACAAATATATCATTAAGAAAAGACGTTAATTAGAGGATTAAACTATGGCTCGTTCAGTCAAGAAAGGACCTTTTATCGATGATCACCTGCAGAAGAAAGTTGACGCTGCAATTGAAAACGGATCTCGTAAGGTTATTAAAACCTGGTCCAGGCGATCTGATATCTCTCCGGAGATGGTTGGTTTGACCTTTGCAGTACATAACGGGAGAAAATTTATCCCGGTATTTGTTTCAGAGAATATGGTTGGTCATAAGCTTGGTGAGTTTTCACCCACCAGGACTTTTTACGGCCATGCCTCTGATAGAAAATCTCGTTAATTAAAGCAATAAGAATTAGCAGGAGTATATAATTATGGAAGCTCGCGCAGTTGGGAGACGCATCAGAATCTCCCCTCAAAAAGCAAGACTTGTTGCCGATGTAGTTCGAGGGATGAGTGCTGATAAAGCAATTACCACCCTTCGCTTTATGCCGAAAAAAGGTGCAGGAATTTTACGTAAGGTCATTGAATCCGCAGTTGCCAATGCAACACAGGACGACCAGATCGATGTTGATAACCTGTATGTTAAAACCGTCTTTATCGATGGAGGACCTTCTTTTAAGAGGATCCGACCTCGTGCTATGGGACGTGCAACATCAATTATTAAACGAACAAGTCATATTACAGTTATTCTTGATGAAGAATAAATCTTTACAAGATCGATTGTAAAGGGTATGACTCACATTTTTTTCATTATATATAGAATAAGCGATTTGCTGGAGGATCATTTTGGGGCAAAAAGTTAACCCGTTAGGGATCAGGCTTAATATTACTCGGACATGGGATTCAATCTGGTATGCCGATAAGGACTACTCGAAAAATCTTATTGAAGATCAGAAGATCAGAAAATTTCTGAAGAAGCGTCTTTCACATGCTAGTCTTTCAAGGATTGTTCTTGAGCGTACTGGTGAAAAAGTTCGTGTGAAACTTTTCACCGCTCGTCCAGGTATAGTTATCGGAAAGAAAGGGTCAGAAATTGAACTCCTCAAAAAGGATCTCGAGAATCTGATCAATCGCAAAGCTGTTATCGATATTCAGGAAGTTCGTCGTCCTGAAGCAGATGCACAGCTTGTTGCTGAGAATATTGCTCAGCAGCTTGTGAGAAGAGTCGCATTCAGACGAGCTATGAAAAAAGCTGTCACTTCCGCTCAACGTTTCGGTGTGAAGGGAATTAAAATTTCCTGTTCAGGTCGATTGGGTGGTGCTGAAATGTCCCGCTGTGAATGGGTTCGTGAAGGCAGAGTTCCACTACACACACTCCGTGCTGATGTGGATTATGCACTTGCCGAGGCCAATACAACCTATGGCATTATTGGAATTAAAGTATGGATTTTCAAGGGTGAGGTTCTGAAAAAGAGCGAAACCCAGGATGCGTAATTAAAAGTTACGTTTCTTAGTTGATTATTCATTAATAATATCGGAGTTTAATCATGTTAAGTCCTAAAAAGGTCAAACATAGAAAAGTCTTTAAGGGGAAGAATCGTGGTAAAGCGTATCGCGGCTCCACAATCTCCTTTGGCGAATATGCTTTGAAAGCTGTTGAGCAGGGCAAACTTACTGCTCAACAAATCGAAGCAGCACGTATTGCCATTAACAGAAAAATTAAACGTGGTGGTCAGGTCTGGATTCGGGTTTTCCCCGATAAACCAGTAACATCAAAGCCTGCTGAAACACGTATGGGTAAAGGTAAAGGTGCTCCTGATCATTGGGTTGCTGTTACCAAACCGGGTAAAATCATTTATGAGCTTGCCGGTGTCGAAGAAGAGCTTGCCATTAGGGCACTCACTCTTGCAGGAGCAAAACTTCCTTTTAGAACCAAGGTTATCTCAAAGAGGAGCACATTATGAAAATATCCGAACTGCGCTCAATGTCTAGCGATGATCTTCAGAAAAAATTGGTTGATCTGAAAGAAGAGATCTCAAATCTCACCTTTCAACATAAAATTCGACCTCTTGAGAATACATCAAGTATTAAGAAACTTCGTAAAGACGTAGCACGTATAAATACCCTTTTTAATGAGAATTAAAAGGTACAATACAAATAACTAATAACGTAGCACAGAGTTATTATTACTCAAATTGAGTGAATTATGAGTGAGACAAAAACAAATAAGAAGAGCAGGACCGGAACTGTAGTCAGCAATAAGATGGAAAAAAGCATTGTTGTCCGTGTTGAAAGAACTGTGAAGCATCAGTTCTATGGAAAATATGTCAAAAAAAGTGTTAAATATCTTGCTGATGATCCTGAAAATACCTGTAACATTGGAGATATCGTAAATATTGAAGAATGTCGTCCCTTGAGTAAGAAAAAGAGATGGCGTCTACGCGAAATCATTCGTCAGGCTGTAGTCTAAAGCCTTTCGAATTACTCCACTATTTTTGATTAGCAACTGATTAATATCAGGTGAGATTATGATACAAAGTGAAACAGTACTGAATGTCGCAGACAATTCAGGAGCAAAAAAGGTACTCTGCATCAGAGTTCTTGGTGGAACCAGAAGACGTTACGCAGGTATTGGTGATGTTATTGTGGTAACCGTTAAGGAAGCTCTGCCAAATGCGAAAGTAAAAAAGGGCGATGTCATGAAAGCAGTTGTTGTTCGTACCGCTAAAGAGATGAAGCGAATGGATGATACCTGGGTTAAATTTGACGATAATGCAGCAGTTATTCTTGCTGCAAACGGTGAGCCTGTTGGTACTCGTATCTTTGGCCCCGTCGCTAGAGAGTTACGTAACCAGGGATTTATGAAAATTATCTCTCTTGCGCCTGAGGCGTTATAAAACGAGTTGAGCAAGTAAATCCGCTTTAAAGGCGGTTTTAAAAAAAGGTGCTGAAAATGGCAAAGGGAATGACATACCTGAAGAAAGATGATCAGGTAGAAGTAACAGCAGGAAAAGACAAGGGACGCGTTGGAAAAGTTCTCCAGGTGTTTCCTGACAAAGAAAGAGCATTGGTTGAACGCATTAATATGATTAAGCGTCATACCAAGCCTACTGAGATGAACCAACAGGGTCAGATCGTTAATCGTGAAGCTACCATTCATGTTTCCAATCTGCAGTTGATATGTCCGGAATGTACCAAAACCGGAAAAGTTGGTAAAAAATTCTTAGAAGATGGAACCAAAGTGCGCTTCTGTAAAAGTTGCGGCGAGTCCATCGAAAGCAAATAGTAATCAGGCAATTGCCAGGAGTATCAAATGGGTTCGCTTAAAGACCATTATAATAACGAATGTAAACCGGCTCTGCAGAAGGAATTTGGTTACAGCAACGTAATGCAGATTCCAAAGCTTGACAAAATAGTCCTCAATATGGGACTTGGTGAAGCCGTCCAAAATCCTAAGATTATCGATGGAGCAGTTGAAGAGCTGACTCGTATTGCCGGACGTAAGGCTGTTGTCACCAAAGCAAAAAAATCCATTGCAGGGTTTAAACTAAGAGAAGGAATGCCAATTGGCTGTCGTGTAACTTTACGTGCCGATGTAATGTATGACTTCTATAGTAAACTTGTTAATATCGCTCTTCCCCGGGTTCGTGATTTCCGTGGAGTTTCTCCCAAGTCTTTTGATGGACGTGGAAATTTCTCCATGGGTGTTAAAGAGCAAATTATTTTTCCTGAGATTGATTTCGACAAGATCGATAAGATCAAAGGATTAAATATCAGCATTGTAACTACAGCCAATAACGATGACGAGGCCCGAAGCCTTCTCAAACATCTTGGTATGCCGTTCAAACACTGATTCATTATTCATTAACTTTAGATATAAGTAACTGGAGGTCGGTTTGGCTAAGAAATCTCTCATTGCGAAAGCAAAAAGAACGCCAAAATTTGCGGTTCGGAAGTATAACAGATGTCCACTTTGCGGACGCCCAAAAGCATTTATCCGTAAGTTCGGTATGTGCAGAATCTGTTTTCGTAAGTTGGCATCCAGCGGCCAGGTTACCGGTGTGACGAAGTCATCCTGGTAAACATAGAAGCTACTGGAACATAATATATAAATTAGATAGGAGAGTTCGCCATGTCCATGAGCGATCCCCTGGCAGACATGCTGACCAGGATACGAAATGGTTTGAAGGCTAAGTTTGATACAGTTGAAATGCCTTCATCCAACACAAAAACAAATATTGCCAAAGTCCTCAAAGAGGAAGGCTATATCACCGCATTTTCAATCAAAGAAGGGGGACCTCAGGGGACCTTGAGTATTGAGCTGAAATATGGTGCGGATAACACACCGGTTATTTCCGGAATTAAACGTGTTAGTAAACCCGGTCTGCGTAAGTATACTGGTGTTGACGGTATTCCTAAAGTTCTTAATGGACTTGGCATCGCCATCCTTTCAAGTTCAAAGGGCGTTATTACTGATAGAACCGCAAGGGCCAGTAATGTAGGCGGTGAAATTCTTTGCGAGGTCTGGTAAGACCAGCAAATAACGGAGGTAATCATGTCTCGTATTGGAAAAATGCCAATTCCTGTGCCTGCTGATATTAAAGTTGATATCAAAGGCCAGGTAATATCAATAAGTGGTAAAAACGGAAAGCTTGAACGTGATGTTATGCCTGAACTCGAAGTTTCCATGAAAGATCAGGAAATTATTGTCGAGAACAGAGATAACAGCAAACGTACAAATGCATTTCGTGGAATGACCCGAAGCCTCATTAACAACATGGTAATTGGTGTTAGTGATGGTTTCAAAAAGACACTTATTGTAGAAGGCGTAGGATATAAAGTTAACATGGCCGGTAAGACTCTGACATTGAATGTTGGATATTCTAATCCGGTTGCGTTTCCAGTTCCCGAAGGTGTCCAGGTGACTGTTGATGGAAACAATAAAATAATTGTTGAATCCAACGACAAAGAACTTCTTGGTCTGACCAGTGCAAAAATTCGCGAAGTTCGTAAGCCTGAACCTTATAAAGGAAAAGGAATACGGTATGAAGATGAGCACATTGTACGTAAGGTTGGTAAAGCAGGCGCCGCAGCGTAAATAATTACAGTCGAAATTGACTGTTATTCTAAAAAATATGGTAAGGAAAAATGGCTAAGACGAATCCTAAGACAACAGCCAGGGCAAAACGTGTCCGACGCATTCGCAAAAAGATTACTGGAACCAGTGATCAACCGCGTCTTAGAGTCTTTAAAAGTAACAAACACATATATGCTCAGATCATTGATGACTCTGTAGGCAAAACTCTTGCTTCAATGTCAACAATTGATAAGGCTTTTGAAGGCGAGAAAACTGATAAAACCGGAAGTGCAAAAAAGGTTGGAATGTTAATTGCGGAAGCTGCTAAAAATGCAGGTATAAGCAAAGTGACCTTTGATCGTGGCGGTTATATTTATCACGGTAGAGTAAAAGCACTTTCCGATGGAGCTCGGGAAGGCGGGCTTCAATTTTAACGTTAATTTAGGGGGTTCCCTTGGCAGATTTTAAACGTTCGAGGAATGAAGGTTCCGACGAATTCATTGAAAAAATCGTATTTATTAACCGCGTCGCCAAAGTTGTAAAAGGCGGACGTCGGTTTAGCTTTAGTGCCATTGTTGTTGTTGGTGACGGAAAAGGTAAAGTAGGGTACGGGCTTGGTAAAGCCAATCTCGTTCCAGAAGCTATCCGTAAGGGCGTTGAGAGAGCAAGAAAAGATATGTCTCCTGTTTCTCTTACTGATGCATCAATTCCCCATCAGGTTATTGGTCGATACGGAGCCGGCAAGGTTCTTTTGAAACCAGCATCTGAAGGTACTGGCCTCATCGCTGGTGGTCCGGTTCGTGCAGTTCTTGAAGCAGTTGGTGTGAAAAATGTTCTCACCAAGTGTTTAGGTTCTCACAACCCACACAATATGGTAAAAGCGACAATTGAAGGTCTTCATTCTCTTCGCTCTGCACAGAAAATTGCAGAGATGCGCGGTAAATCCGTCGAAGAAATTCAGGCTTAATTTTTAAAGCATAGCTTCATCCATTAGTAATGGAAAACGCTATGCTTTTTTTCTATTTATATTGAGTAAAGGGTAGTCAAATGTCCGATACAATCACATTTACTCTCGTCAAGAGCGGAATCGACAGTACCAAGAAGATCCAGGCAACACTGATCGGTCTTGGACTGACAAAAATGCAAAAGACTGTAACTCGTAAGGATACCCCCGAAATGCGTGGTATGCTGAACAAAGTTGCACATCTTGTCCGTGTCGAGGAGGCTTAACATGATTAATTTAGGAAATCTCTCTCCCGTTAAGGGAGCCAGAAAACAGCGTAAACGCCTTGGTCGTGGCCCCGGTAGTGGTCATGGAAAGACTGCAGGTCGAGGACACAAAGGCTTTAAATCACGTTCAGGTTCCGGTATCAAACCAGGATTTGAGGGTGGCCAGATGCCATTACAGCGTCGTCTGCCAAAACGTGGTTTCACCAATATCAATAAAATTAAGTTCAGTCTTGTTTCTTTAAGCACCTTAGAGAAACTGGAAGACGTTAGTGATGTAACTACTGCGTCTCTTATTGAGCTTGGCATTGCCAACAAAGGTTTACCTGTAAAGATACTTGCCAATGGCGAGATCACTAAAGCTGTTACTGTAACAGTTGATAAGGTAAGTGGAGCTGCACAAGCTAAAATTGAAGCTGCTGGCGGTAAAGTCGTCACTGCTACTGCGGAATAATCAATTATGAGTGGACTGCAGAACGCTGCAAAATCACCTGATTTACGAAAGAAAATATTCTTTACACTGGCTATGCTTGCCGTGTATCGAATGGGCGTGCAGGTACCTACCCCCGGAATTAACGGAGAGGCACTTGCCGCATTCTTTGCCAAAAATGCCGGCAATATTTTCGGTATGTTCAATATGTTCTCCGGTGGTGCTTTAGAGAATTTCTCTATTTTTGCACTCGGTATCATGCCTTACATCTCCGCATCCATTATTATTCAGTTGCTTACAGTGGTTATTCCACAGCTCGAGACACTGAAGAAAGAAGGGGAGGCTGGTCAGAGAAAAATTACCCAGTATACCCGATATGGAACGGTAGGACTGAGTATCATACAGGGAACATTTATTGCTACCGGCCTGCAGAGTATGGTCGGGCCTGGTGGAGAACCTATTGTTCTGAATCCTGGTACACCTTTTATCCTGATGACGATGATTACGCTTACTGCAGGTACATCATTTATCATGTGGCTTGGTGAACAGATGACAGAGCGTGGTATCGGTAACGGTATTTCTCTGATCATATTTGCTGGTATTGTTGCTCGTGGACCATCTGCGCTTGTGAATTCCATTCAGCTTGTGAAGGCCGGAGAAATCACACTCTTTTTTGTTCCGTTAATCATGGTGTTCATGGTCGGCGTTGTCGCTGTAATTGTTTTCTTTGAGACTGCGCAAAGACGTATTCCAATTCAATATGCGAAGCGTGTTGTTGGTCGAAAAGTTTATGGCGGGCAGAGTTCACACCTTCCACTGAAAATTAATATTGCCGGGGTAATTCCTCCAATTTTTGCTTCATCTATAATGATGTTTCCTGCAACAATTGGTGGCTTTATTCAGGTTGACTGGGTACAGCAGGTTTCTGCTGCAATGTCTCCAGGTACCATTTATTACTATGCATTGTATATTGCAATGATCGTATTCTTCTGTTTCTTTTATACAGCGGTTACTTTCAAGCCAGATGACGTTGCAGAAAATTTAAAGAAAAATGGTGGTTTCGTGCCGGGTATACGTCCTGGTCGAAAAACTGCAGACTTTATAGATAAGGTATTAACCAGATTGACTGTTGTAGGTGCAATTTATCTTAGTGCGGTTTGTGTTTTACCGACTGTGCTTATAGCAAAATTTAACCTGCCATTCTATTTTGGTGGAACAGCGTTGCTCATTATCGTAGGTGTGGCCATTGATACCATATCACAGGTACAATCACAGATGGTGATGACCAATTACGATGGTTTCATGAAGTCACGCAATAAGTAGTAGACGGGTAGCTAAATGACTGGTGCTGGCGGGCAACAATCCGCAAAACCCATATTGGTAAAAACTGCTGATGAGATTAAGATCATGCGGGATGCCAATCAGATAGTTGCTGAAACGCTCTCAATGCTTCTTGATATTACTGAGCCTGGAATCACCACTTTTGAGCTGGATAGAATGGCAGAGGAACTCTGTCGGAAACGAAATTCCATTCCAGCGTTTAAAGGATATCACGGTTTTCCAAGCAGTCTTTGCGTGTCAATTAATGAAGAGGTCGTTCACGGCATTCCAAGTCGTAAACGAAAACTGAAGAAAGGTGACGTCCTCTCTGTTGATTTTGGCGTTTGTTATAAAGGTTTTTACGGGGATTCTGCGGTAACTATTCCCGTTGGTAAGATCAGGAAACCAGTGCACGATTTATTACGTGTAACTAAAGAGTCTCTTGAGCTTGCCATTGAGCAGGTTGTACCCGGAAACAGGATTTCTGATGTCTCAAAAGCTGTGCAAACACATGCTGAACAACATGGTTTTTCAATTGTTCGCCAGTTTGTAGGTCATGGCATTGGGACATCTTTGCATGAAGGACCTGAAGTTCCTAACTTTGTCAGTAAGGGACAAACACCAAGACTTATTGAGGGAATGGTTATTGCCATTGAACCCATGGTTAATCTTGGTACACATAAGGTAAAAGTACTTCGTGACGGCTGGACAGTGATCACAGCTGATAAAAAGGTTTCTGCTCATTTTGAGCATTCTGTTGCTGTAACAGCAGATGGGCCACTTGTATTGAGTGCCCGAGATAATTTTACGGACAAATAGTAAAATAATACTTCTCTTTTTTGCTGAGATATATTATATTCGTCCGATTCGTAATCTGATTGTATTCTTACCTGGAGTATATTTATGGCCAAAGAAGAAGCCATTGAAGTTGAAGGAACTATAATTGAACCATTACCCAATGCGATGTTTCGTGTTGAACTGGATAATGGACATAAGGTTCTAGCCCATATTTCCGGTAAGATGCGGATGCATTTTATTAAGATTCTGCCTGGTGATCGTGTCACCATTGAACTGTCACCCTATGATTTAACAAGGGGAAGAGTAACGTTCCGGGCAAAGAATAACAGTAAAAAGAAAAAATAAGAGAGTAATCACATGAAAGTCAGATCATCTGTCAAGAAAATGTGTAGTGACTGTAAAGTCTATAAACGCAAAGGTGTTGTCCGGGTTAGTTGCAAAGTAAAGAAGCATAAGCAGCGTCAGGGCTAATCATCTCATACCGACATTGAGTGTAACCACTCTGTCATTTTTTTAAGGAGTACGTATTTTGGCACGTATAGCGGGAGTAGATCTTCCAAAAAACAAACATATGGATCGTTCGCTTACCTACATTCATGGTATCGGACTCACATCGGCACGGCAGATTCTTGATAAAGCTGATCTGCCACATACAATGAACAGTGATGATCTTGCAGGTGAAGATATTACCCGCATCAGAAAGATCATTGAGGGCGAATACTCAGTAGAAGGTGATCGTCGTCGAGAAGTTGCTATGGATATCAAGCGACTGACTGATTCAGGGTGTTATCGTGGTCGTCGTCATCGTATGGGACTCCCATGCCGCGGACAGAATACCAAGAACAATTCAAGGACCCGTAAGGGACCTCGTCGCGGTGCTACAGGCCGTAAATAAATTTTTTAAATGGTGTAAAGAATGGCTGGAGCAAAGCGGAGTGCAAATAAACGAAGAGTCAAAAAGAATGTCCCCGAGGGGATCGTTTTTATTTACTCAACATTTAATAATACTATTGTAACCATTTCTGATAAGCAGGGCAATGCTGTTGCCTGGTGTTCTTCAGGAGTACTTGGTTTTAAGGGTTCTCGAAAATCCACACCTTTTGCAGCGCAGAAAGCTATGGCTGAAGCAGCTGATAAGGCAATGGATATGGGAATGCGAAAGGTTGAGGTTCGTGTTAAAGGACCAGGGCCTGGAAGAGAAGCTGCCCTTAGAGCTCTTATCAATACAAGATTTGAAGTCAGCAAAATTGTTGACGTTACCCCTGTACCGCATAACGGTTGTAAACCACCTAAGCGTCGTCGGGTTTAATTGATCTTGTCTTTTAAATTATCTTTTTATAGAAATATATATTTATTAATCGGAGAACTACGTGGCTAGATATACAGGTCCTGCATGTCGTCGTTGCAGACGAGAGAATCTGAAATTGTATCTCAAAGGTGATCGCTGTTATTCAGATAAGTGTTCATTTGAGAGAAGAGCTTTTGGTCCAGGTCAACATGGCCAGGCACGTTTTAGAAAAGTTTCAGATTATGCTATTCAGCTTAGAGAAAAGCAAAAAGTGAAGAATATTTATGGAATGCTCGAAGGGCAATTCCGTAATTATTTCCACAAGGCTGATCTGCAGAAAGGCATCACCGGTGAAAATCTGCTTATCATGCTTGAAAGCAGACTCGACAACACTATCTTTCGTCTTGGCTTCGCATCATCCAGAAAGCAGGCACGTCAGCTGGTTCGTCATAATCACGTACAGGTCAATGGCCGGAAGGTAAACATTCCTTCTTACCTTATCTCTGTTGATGATGTGATCACCATTAAGGAAAAGAGCAGAACTAATAGCTATCTCGTCGAATCCATGGAAGCAGTTGCAAGACGTGGAATTCCAACCTGGCTAGAGCTTGATAAAGATGCTTTTAAAGCTACTGTTAAAGCTCTTCCTAACCGTGAAGAAATAACAATGCCGATTCAGGAACAGCTCATCGTCGAGCTTTATTCCAAGTAATTTTCATTGAATAGCAGTTGCGTTATACTGTTATTTCAAACTTGAATGTAGGAAAACCATGACTGAAACTGTAGAAGAGACTGTAGAAGAGACTCTCCCTATTTATCGTAATTGGCACGAACTTATTCAACCTGAGGCATTAGAGGTTGATAAGGCCAAACATACCAATACTTATGGAAAGTTTGTTTGTCAGCCACTGGAAAGAGGTTTTGCCTCCACCATCGGTAACTCTTTACGACGTATTCTGCTTTCTTCCATTCAGGGAACAGCAATTACTTCAGTAAAGATTGAAGGTGCTCTCCATGAGTTCACCGCCATGGAAGATGTGAAAGAGGATGTTAGTGAGATTATTATTAATCTCAAACAGGTTCGTCTTCAACTGCATACTGATGAAACACAGGTTGTTACCATTGATAAGAAAGGAGCAGGTCCAATTACTGCTGCTGATATCTCCGGTGGCCCAAATGTAGAAGTGATGAATGGTGATGAGCTGATCTGTACACTCACCAATGATGTCGAATTTCACGCTGAACTCACCGTTGAGTGGGGCAAGGGATATCAGCCTGCTGAGAAGCAGAATAAAGAAGAGCTGGCCATTGGTCAGATCCCAATAGATGCGATTTTTACTCCCATTCGTCAGATTCAATACAAAGTCTCCAATGCACGTGTTGGTATGCAGACTGATTATGATAAGCTGACCATTGAAGTTGAAACCGACGGAAGTGTTAAGCCTGAAAATGCACTAGCCTTTGCTGCTAAAATTCTTAAATCTCAATTAACAACCTTCATCAACTTTGATGAGAAGGCCGTTGAACCTGAGATAAAAGAAGATGAGGGCGAGGATCTTCCGCCTCTTAATCCTAACCTGAATAAACCGGTTGAGGATCTGGAGCTTTCTGTTCGTTCTGCAAATTGTTTGAAGAATGCTGATATCAATTTTATCGGTGAGCTTGCTCACAGAACTGATCAGGAAATGCTGAAGACTAAAAACTTCGGTCGTAAATCCTTGAATGAAATCAAAGCACTTCTTGCTGATATGGATCTTACCCTTGGTATGAAGATTGATAACTGGACTCCACCTGAAGTTGCAGACGCAGAAGAAGAAACAGAATAAAAAACGTTTTAAATTATATCAGTTTTCAAAAGAATACTGAGTTGAGGATAGAATTATGAGACATGGAAAAGCAGGCAAAAGATTAGGTCGTACCGGCTCTCACAAGAAGGCCATGGTTCGCAATATGGTTACTTCTCTTTTTGAGCATGAACGTATTGTTACCACCACTCCAAAAGCAAAAGAAGTGAGGAAGGTTGCAGATAAAATGATTACCCTCGCTAAGCGTGGTGATCTGCATGCAAAACGTCAGGCTTTCAGCTTTATTCAGAGCAAAGATGTTGTTGCTAAACTTTTCGACGTAATTTCTGCTCAGTACGCTGATCGTAATGGTGGATATACCCGCATTATTCAGACAGGTCAACGTCGTGGTGATGCTGCTCATATGGCTATCCTCGAACTTGTTGAATACTCTGAAGAGACTGGTACTGAAGAAGAGAGTGAAAGCTAGAATCTCTCGGGTTCAAAATAATAAGAGCTGGTATGAATTTATTCATATCAGCTTTTTTTTTGTCTTTTTTTGAAAGAATTAGGGGGAGGATGGTGAACGGCTTTAAGAGCTGCTCCGTTCGCTTGGCTGTAAATTTCTTGATTTTTGTACTCTTTTTTTCCTTCCATTTGTATCATGCGATTTTATCGCAAAAGACTGATACAAATGGAAGGAAGAAAAGAATAAAAAATGCTACGAAATTTCCAGGATGCCGCTCTCTGAAGCAGATCTTAAAGCCTTTTGCTTACTCAGTCGATTTCGTGTCTGATGGGTGTTCTAAATTTTAATTTTTGGTAAATATGAAAACTCAAAAAGATTTCCCTGAAGGGATGGTACCTCTGGGTAAAAAAGAAAAATTTACGTTTCGTTGCCATTCCGGAATCGACTGTTATACAGTCTGCTGTAAAAAAGTGGATATGTTTTTGTTTCCTTACGATATCCTCCGTTTAAAAACTTGCTTGAATATTAGTTCCCAGGAATTTATGGAAAATTATGCCCAAGTGGTTCAGGGGCAAAGTCATCCTTATTTTCCCGCAGTTATGTTGCGACTTACCGAAGACGACGAAAAGGCTTGTCCATTTCTCACAGATGATGGTTGTGGAGTTTATGCTGACCGGCCTTCTGCATGTCGTACCTACCCACTGGAACGGGGTGTCGATCGTTCTCCAGAAAAGGGTGTGAGTAATGAATTCTACTTTATGACAGACAATGATTACTGTCATGGCCACAAGGAAGACAAAGAATTTACCGTTAAAAAATGGACTCGTGATCAGCGACTCGATGATTATAACATGATGAATGATCTTTGGGCTGAAGTAGATACTGTTTTCAGCACTAATCCATGGGCAGGTGAAGGGAGCGGCGGGCCTAAACAGCAAGTTGCATTCACCGTGTGTTACGACATTGATAATTTCAGGTTAATGGTTGCCAAACATTCTCTCCTTGATCGTTTTGCAATTCCTAAAAACCAAAAACGCCGGATAAAAGATTCAGATAACGAACTATTAAAGTTTGGTTTTGAATGGTTAAAAAACTTCCTTGGCAAACCATCCTCGTTAAGTCCGAAATAAAATCGTTTTTCCATAACAATCCTTCGCAAAAACTTGCGTAAAGAGTGAAGCTATGGTAATTGAGAAGGTTTGTTTAGAAACGAAATCGTCCTAAACCACAATGGGTGGATCAGGACACAATACACACATCCCACCGTATTCCAGTGTTATCAATTTGATGCATGCATCATTTTCATAATGAAGGAGGGATGGAGGTTTAACTGGAACAGGAGAAACAAATGGCAAAAGTAACAGTAAAAGACATGTTGAAGGCTGGTCTTCATTTCGGTCACCAGACCCGTCGCTGGAATCCTAAGATGAAACCCTACATCTATGGACCTCGTAATGGTATTTACATCATCAACCTTGATCGCAGTAAGAAGATGTTTGATGTCGCTTCAGATTTCGTAAACACCGAAATTGAAAATGGTGGAAATATCCTTTTCGTTGGTACCAAGCGTCAGGCTGGAAATATAGTAAAAGAAGAAGCAGTGCGTTGTGGTATGCCTTATGTCAACCATCGCTGGCTTGGTGGTATGATGACTAACTTTCAGACCATCAAAAACTCAATTGAACGTTTAAAGTCTATTGAATCCATGCAGGAAGACGGTTCCATAAATCGTTTCCCAAAGAAAGAAATCCTGCTTATGGAAAAAGAACGTATTAAGCTTGAGCGTAATGTTGGTGGTATTAAACATATGCGTAATCCGCCAACCGCTATTTTGGTTATCGATCCTAAAAATGAAGCAATTGCCATTAACGAAGCACAGAAACTTCATATTCCAATAATCGCACTCACAGATACAAACTGTGATCCTGATGGAATCGATTACCTTATCCCCGGAAACGATGATGCTATTCGCTCCATTCGCCTGATTTGTACCCAGATCAGTGACTCTGTTCTTAGCGGTCAGGCTGCAAAAGATGGTGATGATGCAACTGATGAAGCTATGATGGCTGCCATGGCAGACGCTGGTGATGAGCAGGCTGCTGAAGCCGAGGTTGCTACACCACCAGAAGCTGCCACACCTGAAGCTGCTACGCCTGAAGCTGCTAAGCCTGCTGAAGGAGCTGATGCATAATCAGTTTTGACGCAGGATTTGCGTAATCAGTCTTAACGTAATGCAAAGGGGCTGTCTCAGCCCCTTTGTCATGTCTGCCCCTATGTGCTCAACACAGTCGCATGGGGGAACAATATATAACAAAATGAATTATTAGAGGTATAATATGAAAATTACAGCCAAAATGGTTAAAGATCTGCGGGATACAACAGCTGCAGGCATGATGGATTGTAAGAAGGCTCTTGGTGAAACTGACGGTGATTTTGATAAAGCAGTAGATCTGCTTCGTCAGAAGGGTCTGGCTGTAGCAGCTAAGCGTGCCGGTCGTGAGACCAGTGAAGGAACAATCGAATGTTATATCCATGCTGGTGGAAAAATTGCTGCCATGGTTGAACTTTCCTGCGAGAGTGATTTCGTTGCCAAGACAGATGGTTTCAAAGAATTTGCCCGTGAGCTTGCTCTTCACGTTGCAGCTGTTAATCCTGTTGCACTTTCCAAAGAAGACGTGCCGGAAGATGTTATCGCCCGTGAAAAAGAGATCTATGTGCAGCAGGCAATCGATTCCGGAAAGCCTGAAGCTATTGTAGAAAAAATGGTTGGCGGTAAAATGGACAAATTCCTCAAGGAAATTTGTCTTCTTGATCAGCCTTTTGTAAAAGACCCTGATTTTACCATTCAGGAAATGATCACAGATCTGATCGGTAAAATGGGAGAGTCTATCTCCATTAAACGTTTTTCCCGTTTTCAGGTTGGCGCCTGATTGTCAGAAAGCAGAAATCAGTTGTGAGAAATCAATTAAATACCCAAAGGAGTTTTTATGGCGTTGAAATATAAAAGAATCCTCTTGAAATTGAGTGGTGAAGCCCTTATGGGTGGAGACTCCTTTGGTATTAATACCGATGTTCTTGATGAAATATCTGCTGAGATTAAAGAAGTCATCGATATGGGTGTGGAAACAGGAATTGTCATTGGTGCCGGGAATATCTTTCGCGGTGTGAAAGGAGCCAGTCAGGGAATGGACAGAACAGCTGCTGACAATATGGGAATGCTTGCAACTGTGATCAATTCACTTGCGCTGCAGGATGCTCTTGAGAGAAACGGAGTAGTTACCCGTGTTATGTCTGCAATCCCCATGCGTCTTGTTTGTGAACCCTATATTCGTCGACGTGCTACCAGGCATCTGGAGAAAGGACGTGCCGTGATTTTTGCAGCCGGTACAGGTAATCCATATTTTACAACTGACTCTGCCGGAGTACTTCGTGCTCTTGAAATCGATGCCGATGTGATCATTAAGGCAACTAAAGTTGATGGTGTCTATGATAAAGATCCCGTTGTACACGCTGATGCTGTAAAATTTGAGACCTTGACCTATGATGATGTACTGTCGAAAAATCTACGTGTTATGGATGCTGCCGGTATAGCTCTGGCCAAGGAAGATTCAAAACCCATTATGGTTTTGAATATGACCGTCTCCGGCAATATTAAACGTGCGGTCAATGGTGAAGAGATAGGAACTGTAATTAACTAGTGTGTGAAAATAGAACAATGACGTTTTTGTCGTTCTTTTTTACATTCCCTTTGATGGAGAACCGGATATGAGTGAAGTGCTGAAAGATGCAGCTGATAAGATGCAGAAAAGCGTAGAAGCATTTAAGCAAGAGCTGTCCAAAATACGAACTGGCCGTGCTTCAATCTCACTTCTTGATGGTATTTCTGTTGATGCCTATGGATCAATGCTGCCCATGAATCAGGTGGCCACAATGACCATTCCTGAAAGCCGGATGATTGCTATTCAGCCCTGGGATCCGCAAATGGTTCCAGCCATTGAAAAAGCGATTATGAAGTCTAACCTTGGTCTGGCTCCTGCCAATGATGGGAAAGTTATTCGTTTAAATATTCCGCAACTGACCGAAGAACGACGTAAAGAACTTGTTAAACAGGCTCGTAAGACTGCTGAGGAATTTCGGGTTGCTGTTCGTAATGTGCGTCGTGAAGGTATTGATGTCGTGAAGAAGCAGAAGAATGATAAAGAGATCTCAGAAGATGATCTTTTTAAATTTCAGGATGCTGTTCAGGCTGAGACTGATAAACACGTTAAGCAAATCGACGAAATAACAGATAATAAAGAAACAGAAATGATGGAAGTGTGATGGATTCATAAAAATTCTTCATCTTCTTCGTTGCTGCGAATTAAATATCATTTCGACGTACTACAGTACGCCGAAATGGATATTTAATTTGCGCGCCTCGAATATGAAGTTTTTTATAAACCCATCTTTGCTTGTAAAGTTGTAAAATGATTTTCCTTCACAATTTGTTTATTCCACTATGCCAATCCCCGATTCATTAGATCCTGAAAACATTCCCCGTCATGTTGCCATTATTATGGATGGTAATGGGCGTTGGGCGAAACGACAGGGGAAACCACGTCTGTTTGGCCATAAGAATGGTGTCACTTCTGTTCAGGAAATTGTGGAATGTGCGGGTGATTTAGGGGTTAAGGTACTCACCCTTTATGCTTTTTCCACTGAGAACTGGAAACGTCCGGCCGATGAAGTTGGCGGGCTTATGGGCCTCTTAAAGATTTATCTCCAGAAAGAGCTCACGAAGATGGTGAAAAATTCCATCCGCCTGACCTGTATCGGAGATATTGCAAAACTTCCAAAAGATGTTCGTGATGTGCTGGAAAACACCAAGCAGCAGACGGCGAACAATACAAAACTAACATTGAATCTGGCTCTTAGTTACGGTGGTCGTGCAGAAATGATTCAGGCTGTTCAGCAGATTGCTATAGATGTCCGTGATGGCGATCTGGAAGTATCTGCCATTGATGAGGCATTGATTGATTCCCATCTCTACACTGCCCACCTTCCTGATCCTGATCTCCTGATTCGAACAGGAGGAGAAGCGCGTTTGTCAAATTTTCTTCTGTGGCAGGCTTCTTATTCCGAAATATATTTTACCGATACAATGTGGCCTGATTTTAGACGGGATGCTTTTTGTAAAGCAATTGAAGAATTCCAGAGCCGTGAAAGGCGTTTTGGTAAAACCAGTGCACAGGTTGAGAGTGGGTAACTAAATGAACCGAGTTCTTCCAGGCCTTGCGCTTGCCATCTGCTGGCTTCTTCTTCTTTTAAAGGGTTCCTCAGTGCTGTTTGCTGTTGTTCTCCTGCCTGCTCTTGCCATTGGTGCCTACGAGTATGGAAGAATGTCTCTTCCCCAAGACTCATTTAAGCAAGCTGCTTTTTTAGCACTTCTTTCTGTTTTTCCACTTATTTTCCAACTTTTCTACCCAGAACCTGGGCTTGTTTGTGGCTTTGTTCTTGGATTTATACTCCTCGCTTTCTGGACTCTTGCCACTTACCGCGAAGGATTTGATAGTTATGGTTTTCTTGCCCGTGGAACTTTTGGGCTGGTCTGGGTCGGTTTTATGGGTGCGCATCTGTATCTGATTCGCTGTCTGCCAGAAGGAAATGCATGGCTTTTGATTCTGACTGGCATCACTGCAGGATCAGATTCCGGAGCCTATTACGTCGGACGAGCTTTTGGAAAACGTAAGCTCAGTTCACTTATCAGCCCAAAGAAAACTGTTGAGGGAGCTGCTGGCGGGATAGTGACCGGTGTCCTTGTTGCAGGCCTTCTTGCCTTTTTACTTCTCGATACTGTTCCCTGGATCTTCATTGTAGTTACGGCAGTCATTTTAGGTGCAATTGGTATTTGTGGAGATCTCACCGAATCTGTTATTAAACGTGCCACTGGCACAAAAGATTCAGGTACTATTCTTGGTGGTCATGGTGGAATCCTCGATCGAGCCGATTCCATGCTTTTTGCCGCCCCTGTACTCTATTATCTTCTACTGATCTGTTTTTCCCAGGCTTAAAGTATGAAAACTCTCTCTCTTCTAGGTTCAACAGGATCCATCGGTTGCAATGTACTCGATGTTGTGCGCAGTTTTCCTGATCGCTATCAGATCTGTGGACTGGCAGCTGGTAAAAATATTTCAAAACTCTCTGAACAGGTTCTTGAGTTTGATCCGGAATGCATTTCAGTGGCAGACGAAAGTGGTGCAGAAAAGCTGAAACGCGAATTGCCTCTCAAATATAGTGATCGTATCCTTTTCGGAACATCCGGAAGTGAGGAAGTGGCAGCCTTAGCTCCTGCCGATATGACAATTTCAGCAATTGTTGGTGCTGCTGGATTGCTTCCAACCCTCGCAGCCATTGAGGCTGGAAAGGACATTGGTCTTGCCAATAAAGAAACACTGGTCATGGCAGGCAAGATCGTTATGGATGCCTGCAAGCGTAAAAAAATAAAGTTGCTGCCCGTTGATTCTGAACACAGCGCTATTTTTCAATCGCTTGAAGCCGGGCGCAGGCAGGATGTTGCCAAAATTATTTTAACAGCATCCGGCGGCCCCTTCCGAGAGAGGAGTTACGAAGAACTGCAAAACGTAACTCCTGCCCAGGCGCTGAATCATCCAAACTGGGATATGGGACAAAAGATTTCCATTGATTCTGCAACCCTTATGAACAAGGGGCTGGAAGTAATAGAGGCCAAATGGCTTTTTGATATGTCCGTTGATACCATTGATGTGGTTGTTCACCCGCAATCAATCGTTCACTCCCTTGTTGAGTTTCAGGATGGGTCGGTAATCGCCCAACTTGGCATTCCGGATATGCGTATTCCTATCGCTTATGCTTTATCCTACCCAAGACGTCTTGCCATGGATTTACCCGGATTAAATCTCGCGCAGTGTTCAACGCTTGAATTCCACGAGCCAAACCTTGAACGTTTTCCCGCCCTTTCACTTGCTTTTCAGGCAATAGAATATGGTGGTGTGTTACCCGCAGTGCTGAACGCTGCAAATGAAGTTGCCGTAGCTGCATTCCTAAGCGATGCGATTTCTTTCCTTGATATTGCCGCAACCGTGGCTACAGTAATGGAAAAGGTTTCCTCCGGTAGCGAAGATTCCCTAGATGATATTTTACAGGCTGATACACAGGCACGGGAAGTAGCCAGCGCGATTATCAGCAGCAAATCATAAGTTAAAACACTCTTAAACCGTTAAGGTTTTTTTATGAATACAATAGTCTCGTTTATAGTTGTTCTTGGTATCCTGATCTTTGTTCACGAACTTGGACATTTCCTGTTTGCTAAACTGTTCAAAGTGAAGGTGCTCAAATTTTCTTTGGGCTTTGGCCCCAAAATATTTGGTAAAACCATTGGCGATACCGAATACCTGCTAAGCGCCTTTCCCCTTGGCGGATACGTGAAAATGTTCGGAGAAAATCCGGATGAGCAGGAAGGTGCAGTAGCAGAAAAAGAAGTCTCTTTTGCCCATAAAAAAGTGTGGCAGCGATTTCTCATTGTTTTTGCAGGACCTCTGTTTAATCTGCTATTCACTGTCTTCCTCTTTTTTATGATCTTTTTCATTGTGGGGCTACCTGACAGTCGTGACACAACACGCATTGGACAGGTGAACCCTGATTCCCCCGCAGCAATTGCCGGAGTACAGGTGGACGATACCATCCTGTCTATTAACGGTACTCCCACCATGGAGTGGATGGATGTCTTAAATCTTGTAAAAGATTCAGGCGGAAATGAACTTCAATTTACCGTTGCCAGAGGAAGTGAAGATATCAAAATAGTGGTCACTCCCAAAGAGTTACCGGTGAAAAACATTTTTGGCGAAGAAGTCGAACAGCGTTATATGATAGGTATCGTCAAAGCCGATGAACTTTTTTATACTTCAACAGGAATAATCGGTGCGACACAAGCCGCTTTCTCCCAGACATGGATGTATATCAGTCTCACAGCCCTTAGCTTTGTCAAACTGGCTCAACAGGTGGTACCCGTTTCCGAACTGGGCGGCCCTATTCTAATAGCCCAGATAGCCGGTAAACAGATGCAGGCAGGGTGGATAAACTTTCTCTTTTTTATGGGACTGCTCAGTGTTAACCTTGGACTCTTAAACTTACTTCCCATTCCGGTTTTGGATGGTGGACATCTGATGTTCCTGACCATTGAAGCAATTCGTCGTAAACCACTTACAGAAAAACTACAAATTGTAGCACAGCAAATGGGAATGGCGCTTCTTGGTGTGCTAATGATTTTTGTCTTCTATAATGATCTGATCAGGATTTTTAGCTCGTGAGTGAAGACGCTCCACTTATCCTGGCCGTTGATACTGCAAGTCCGTGCAGTTCTGTGGCACTAACCACTGGGAATGTACAAAACGGCACTCTGCTGGCATCACTTAGCTTAAATTCAAAAGTAACTCATTCCCGTCGTCTGCTTTCCGGTATCGACTGGCTTTTGCAGGAAAATGGTGTGCAACTGGCTGATATTGATGGCTTAGGAGTAGGGCTTGGCCCCGGATCCTTCACAGGTTTACGCATAGGAATGGCCACCATGAAGGGTCTGGCAACAGCCATGGAGAAACCGCTTCTTGGTGTCTCAACGCTCGATGGTCTCGCATTTAGCTGTTCAGGAAATGCGCCTTTATGTGCATTACTTGATGCCAGAAAACAGGAAGTGTATCGCAGGTGGTATAAACAGGATACACAAGGGATTTATAGAGAAGATGGCCCCATTGAAGCCCTCAGCCCGGTCACCTTTGTAAGTGAAATATCAGAAGAATGTCAGCTGGTTGGTGATGGTGTATTTGTTCTCGGACAGGATGCTTTAGACACTGTCAGAGATTGGGTAACTATTGTACCAGCCCCCTTGCACTATATTAATGCCGCATCCATCGCTTTCCTTTGTTGTGAGCAATTACAAAAGAATGAAATCATGGATCCTGATTCTGCCGTTCCACTTTATGTGCGGGCATCAGATGCAGAGCTCAGTTTAAAGAAAAAGTGAGTATATAACTATGATTCTTAGACGTCAGACCAGGCAGATACACATAGGTAACGTGGCCGTTGGTGGAAACAGCCCAATTTCCGTTCAGTCCATGACCAATACTGATACAAGGGACGTTGCAGCAACAGTTGCCCAAATAGAAAAATTACAGGATGCCGGTTGTGAAATTATCCGGGTGGCAGTTCTTGATAAAGATGCAGCTCTTGCCATAAAAAAAATACGCGAAAAAATTCTGATCCCACTTATTGCTGATATTCATTTTGATCATCGTCTGGCTGTGGCCGCCATGGAAAGTGGCGCACAGGGTATTCGGATTAATCCCGGTAATCTTGGTGGTCCTGAAAAACTCAGCAAAGTTGTGGACGCTGCCAAGGCACACAAAGTACCAATTAGAGTTGGGGTCAATTCAGGATCAATCGAAAAGGATCTGTTGAAAGAGTTTGGCTATCCCACTGAAGATAATCCCAAATCTCTTATTGAAAGTGCTCTTAGAAATGTACGGCTTCTTGAGAAACAGGGTTTTGAAGAAATTAAAATATCCATTAAATCATCTGACACATTAACTTGCATAAGCGGCTATCAACAGCTCTCAACACTTAGTGATTATCCGTTGCATATTGGTGTAACTGAGGCCGGTGGCCTGATTGCAGGAACTGTTAAATCAAGTGTTGCACTTGGTATTTTACTGCATCAGGGAATAGGAGATACCTTTCGTATTTCCCTTACCCGTGATCCGGTGGAAGAGATTCGTGTTGGTTTTGAACTGCTCAGATCTCTTAAAATTCGTGAACGTGGCCCTGAACTCATCTCTTGCCCGACCTGTGGGCGTACGCAGATAGATCTCTTTTCCATTGCTGAAGAAGTGGAAAAGTATGTTCAGACTATGCAAAAGAAAGTTAAAGTTGCTGTTATGGGCTGTGTGGTTAATGGCCCCGGTGAAGCAAAAGAGGCTGATATCGGTCTTGCGGGTGGGAATGGTGTAGGCATTATTTTTAAGAAAGGTGTGCTCTATAAGAAAGTGAAGGAAGATGATTTGCTTGAGACTTTTCTTGATGAATTGAAAAAGATTGAAGCTTCATGATGATTGGGTACGGATTTTAGCTGTGCCTCCGTCTGCTTAGCTGTAAATTTCTTGATTTTCAACTATTGTTTCATCCAATTTGTATCATGCGAGATTCTCGCAAAGACTGATACAAATTGGATGAAACAATAGTAAGAAAATGCTACGAAATTTTCCAGAATGACGCAGCCGGAGGCACAGCTAAAATCCTTTTGCCCGTGACAGAAGTTATGCGCTCTCCCTCTATCAAAAACTTAGAATTTAAAAAACATATATTATGAGATATTCAAAAACACTGATTCCAACATTGAAAGAAACTCCAGCAGAAGCAGAAGTAGCCAGCCATCGTCTTTTATTACGTGCCGGTTTTATAAGAAAACTCACAGCAGGAATTTATACCTATCTGCCAATGGGACTGGCTGCTGTACGAAAAGTTGAACAGATTGTCCGGGAAGAAATGAATAAGGCCGGAGCGCAGGAATTGCTCATGCCAATGGTGCAGCCGGCAGACCTGTGGAGCGAAACTGGACGATATGAAAAATATGGCCCTGAATTGTTACGTTTCCACGATCGACACAACAGAGAGTCTTGTCTCGGGCCAACCCATGAAGAAGTAATTACTGATCTTGCTCGACGAGAAATCAGATCATATCGGGATTTGCCGATCAATCTGTATCAAATCCAGACAAAATTCCGTGATGAGATTCGTCCTCGCTTTGGTTTAATGCGAGGCCGTGAATTTATCATGAAAGATGCGTACTCGTTTGATGTAGATGATGATGCTGCAACGACCTCTTACGAGATTATGTATGAGACCTACAAAAAAATATTTACTCGCTGTGGTCTTGAATTTCGCCCAGTTGAAGCGGATTCCGGGTCAATCGGCGGCAGTTTTTCTCATGAGTTTATGGTGCTTGCCGATACCGGTGAAGATACTCTGGTAATCTGTTCTGCATGTGACTACGCCGCAAACAGTGAAAAGGCTGCAGTTGCACCAGCAACAGTTGACGAAAGTGAAATGCTGCCCCTTGAAAAAGTGGAGACGCCCGGTAAACGTAAGGTTCCTGCGGTTTGCAAGCATATGGGTATTCAGCCCAGTGAGCTTGTAAAAACCATGGTTTTTAAAACAGATAACGAAACCGTTGCGGTACTTGTTCGTGGAGACCGGGAAGTGCAGGAGGTGAAGCTGAAAAACCTGCTGGGAGTCGCCGATGTGGAGATGGCAGACGATAAAGAGGTTTATGATGCAACAGGCGTCCCCACTGGATATCTTGGACCCGTTGGTATTCGGGTAAAACTTCTTGTTGACCAGGAAGTTGCTGCCATGAAGAACTTTGTGGTGGGTGGCAATGAAAAGAACTTCCACATGATCAATGTAAATATAGGACGTGATTTTGAAGCAGCAGAAGTTGCTGATTTACGTCAGATCAGCCCGGATGACCCATGTCCTGCATGCGGTGGTAAGCTGAATCTCAAAGAAGGGATAGAAGTCGGGCACGTATTTAAGCTCGGCACCGGATACTCTGAGTCTATGAATGCTGTGTATCAGACAAAGGATGGAAAGGATCAGCATATGGTCATGGGGTGTTACGGTATCGGCATCAGTCGGATTGTTGCTGCGGCCATTGAGCAGAATCATGATGAAAACGGAATGATTTTTCCAATGCCTCTGGCACCCATGCAGGTTGTTTTACTCAATCTGGGATTGAAAGATAAGCAGATAACGGATGCCGCAGAATCTCTATACAAAGAACTGCAGGCAAAAGGTGTTGAGGTACTCCTTGATGACCGTGATGAACGGCCGGGATTTAAATTTAAAGATGCAGATCTTTTGGGAATCCCCTTACGACTTACTGTCGGTAAGAGTTTGACCAAAGATGGAGTTGTTGAACTGCGTCACAGAAAAGACGGGATTACTGAAGAACTGGCACCAGAAAAAATAACAGAAAGAGTACTTGAGATCATTCAATCTCAAATAAATGGCTGATGAATACCGAGCTTAACGTCATGGCGAACCCGGAAGGACTTAAAGTCCTGATCCGGAGTTATATGAATGGTGCAGACCTCACGGCAATTGATCGTGCCTGGGAGCTGGCCGTCTCTGTTCACGCTGACAAAACACATTTCTCAGGAACGCCGTACCTGGATCATACGCTGCATGTAGCCTCCACCCTTGCCTCCATGCACCTTGATCTTGATACCATTGTTGCAGGATTGCTCCATGGTGTTCTTAAGGCAGGTGTTGAGTTAGCAGATTTACGTAAAGATTTTGGCGACAGTGTCGCCGGTATTGTAAATGGCTGTACCCGTATTGCCAACGTACATTATAACTCCAAACTGACCCACCAGGCGGAAAATGTTCGAAAGATGCTGCTGGCCATAGCCAGTGATGTCAGGGTATTGCTTGTAAAACTTGCTGACAGGTTGCAGGATATGTGTCTGCTTGACACAGTGGAGCTTACCCGCAGAAGGGAAATTTCCCGCGAGACCAAAGATCTTTATGCACCTCTGGCATCACGTTTGGGCATCGACTGGATGAAACGTGAGCTTGAAGATCTCTCCTTTCAGTATCTTCATGCCGGGGAATATTCAGAGCTTGTTTCAAAGCTTGAAAGCTCGCTTGCAGAAAGACAACTGTATGTTGATGAAGTGATTTCCATCCTTCATGAAAAACTAGGGAACAATAATATTAACCCCACACGTATTATTGGCCGCCCGAAACATCTCTACTCCATTTACAAAAAGCTGATTACGCAGCAGATTCCTCTGGAGCGCGTTTATGATAAAGTAGCTTTTCGTATTATCGTCAATACGGTGAATGAGTGTTACGAGGCATTGGGGGTTATCCATTCCAACTGGGCACCTGTTCCCGGTCGTATTAAAGATTTTATCTCCGTTCCAAAAGCCAACAACTACCAGTCCATGCACACAACAGTTGCGGGGCCCCATGGTCATTTTATCGAAATCCAGATCCGTACAGAAAAAATGGATCGCATCGCTCAGGAAGGTGTTGCTGCTCATTGGGCTTACAAAGAAGGGCAGAGTGCTTCGGATGAAGACAGCAGGCTTTTTAAGAGACTGAAAAGTCTGGTGAAACATCTACAGGATGTTGAAGATCCACGGGAATTCCTCGATTCTGTTCATGGCGAACTTTACGCCAATGAGGTGTATGCATTAACTCCGGCCGGTGAAGTAAAAGAATTGCCTGAGGATGCAAGCCCCATCGATTTCGCCTACGCAATTCACACAGAAGTGGGTGATCATTGTGTGGGAGCCAAGGTGAATAACAGGCTTGTACCGCTGAAATATAAAATTCAGAATGGCGATATTCTGGAAATTATAACATCCCGAAAACAGCGTCCGCGAAGGGGCTGGCTTGAGCTTGTCAAAACAGGTCGTGCCAGATCTCACATTCGTTCCTGGTTGCGTAAAGAAGAGCGTGAAAAGGCACTGAATCTTGGTCGTGAGATCTGTGAAAGAGAGCTGAAGCGCTACGATACCACCCTGAAAAAGATGGTGAAAAGTGGTCATGTGAAACGTTTGCTGACTGCTTTGCATTGCAATTCTTTAGAGGATATGCTGGCCAAGGTGGGTAGTGGTATGATTACCATTCCTCACCTGGTGAAGACTTTAGAGCCCCCGGAAATACAAAAAGAAAAAGAGCAGAAACGAGCCGCCATAGCATCATTGCCAACAGAGCAGCGAAAGCAATCTTCCGGCCCGGGTATTATCATCCAAGGTATGGATGATATGCTGGTTAAAATAAGCCGGTGCTGTAATCCTGTTCCAGGTGATGCCATTATGGGGTTTGTAACCAGTGGACGGGGTATTTCTGTACATAAAAAAGAATGTATAAACCTGCGAGCTACTGATCCACAGCGCTGGATTGATGTTGAATGGTCAGGAAGTGGTGAGAGTAAGCACCGAGTCGAGATTCAGGTGAGTGCTGAAAATGGTAAAGGTGTTTTTGTCGCAATCAGTGGTTCTATTAGCAGTGATGAGGCAAGTATCCTTGAGATTTCAGCTCATGTAACACCTACAGATACAGCTGATTTTCATATTGCCCTTGAAGTGAGCAGTCTGGAACATCTGGAGCTGATATTGCAGCATTTACGCCAGATGGAGCAGGTAATTATGGCGAGAAGAGCCTGATAAATTTAGAGGGAGGAGAGCGTGAAAGAGAACATTACCGCAATGTATGCCAGGAAGAATTTTGGCCGTTTGCTGGATAAAACAGCACTTCTTGGTACCACCCATATTATTGAACGGGCCGGCCGTCCCATGGCCGCTTTGGTGGCAATTGATGATGTACAGGTTACAGAGTCCGCTGCAGAAGATATGCAGGTTGCCCTTGAAAAACTCGTCAATAAAATCAAGGGTGAGAAGTCCAAAAAATTAAAAAAAGCCATTGCTGAGGCAAGAGCAGTGGCTGCTCAACTCTAAGACTGGTCAGCCCTGTGTCTCTTTGTCAGATTTGTGGGAATACCATTGATGCAGCCGCATCACGATGTCCATTTTGTAGTAGTGAGCAGGAGGGCGACCCTCAGTCATCTTCCTCAAAAGCAAAATTTGCTCAGAAAACGGTCAATCTTGAGCAGGGCCTCCCAACCGTTGAGCAAGCCCTTGCCCGTCTGAAACGTGAACTGGCCACTGCAAGGCATGAGAAAATACGCATAGTAACCTTTATTCATGGCTATGGTTCCACCGGAAAAGGTGGTGCTATTCGCCTGGAATGTCGCAAGACTCTGGCTTATTTGACGAGTCTTGGTGAACTGCACACTGTTATCCATGGGGAAAATTTTAATCGCCGTCATGGTTCCACAAAACACCTCCTCGGCCGTTTTCCCGACCTTAATCATCATCCTCATCTCAATAATAATAACAAAGGCATTACGCTGGTACAGTTATACTGATCACTTTCATTACATGATTGTAACTTGCTTAAGAAAAAAAGAGTGTTTATTTGTGTAGGACATCAGTAAAGACAAATTCTCCATTTATGGTGGATTGACAAAAGTGATAAACTCGTAAAACCTAAATTTTGGATGGCTAAGTAAAAAACTTCAGATTCGAGGAGCTCAAATTTGATGGAGTGAGGCGTACTTAAGTACGTCGTAACGACAGCAAATTTGAAGTGACGAAGAAGGTGAAGAGTTTTTACGACGCCATCAAAAGTAAACTATATAAAAAACAGGAGTATATACCAATGAAACGTATTGCAGGAATTGCGTTATTTGCATGTTTAGTTGTCCCCGGAACAATTCAGGCAGCAGATACTGCCGAACTCAAAACATTTAAGGATAAGCTGAGCTACAGCATGGGTCTTGATATGGGGACTTATCTCAATGGTATCGGGGACGAACTTGATTATGCTCGCTTGATTGAAGGATTGAAAACCGGATATGATGGCGGGAAATCTGTTCTCACCACTGAGGAGATGCAGGCAGTACAACAGGAATTTGCTGCAAAAATGAAAACCAGACAAGAAGCAGAAATGCTGGCCATGCAGGAAAATAATAAAAAAGCTGGAGATGTATTCCTGGCAGAAAATAAAAAGAAAGAAGGCGTAACAATAACTGAAAGTGGTCTGCAGTATGAGATTGTCACAGCAGGAACTGGTAATTCTCCAAAAACCACCGACACCGTGACCGTGCATTATAAGGGTACAACCATTGACGGAACAGTTTTTGATGATTCCAGCAAGCGTGGTGAACCAGCCGTTTTTGGCGTGACTCAGGTTATTCCCGGCTGGAGCGAAGTACTTCAGTTGATGAAAGAAGGTGCTAAATATAAGGTTGTTATTCCGTCAAGTCTTGCCTACGGCGAGCGTGGAGTACCACCAATGATTGAGCCAAACTCTGTTCTCGTTTTTGATGTGGAGCTAGTCTCCATTGCGAAAGAAGCAACTACTGAAGCTGTAAAAAAATAATCTGGCGAGGAACCCGGATATGGCAAAAACTAAAAAGAAATGCTGTAAGAAGGTTGAGAAGAAGGGCAAATGCTGTAGTCGTTGCCCCTTGTTTGTGGAGATTGAGGCACAGATAAAAGAAAACGCTAAGAAAAAGAGCAAGAAAAAGAAGAAGAAAAAAGGGAAAAAATAACTCTCTTTTAAAAGGCTCCGAGGCATCTGCTTCGGAGCCTTTTTTTGTTTAAACAGAACTGCCTTCGCACTAGCTATTAGGTCGCGGAAAGCAGTTCTGTGAACAGATTTACTACTTGTGCTTTGGTGTCTGGTTCTGTTTCATCAGGTATTCAATTTTGTTTTCTGCAGTATCAGCTGTTGCTTTAGCATTTTGTGCTGTCTCACTGGCAGCATTGGCTGTTTGTAACGCCTGATTAGCTGTTTGGTTTGCCTGCTGAACCTGAAGTTTTAGTGCATCTACGTCGCCATTGCTGGCACAACCGGCAAGGCTGACGAAAAAGAGTAACGTAAGTAATCGAATTGTGTGTTTCATGGAAATCTCCTTGGTTAAATAATAATACAAAATGTAATGGATAGTACCTCTCAACAATTTTAAAATAAGCTACCACATTATCAGGGACGAGAATAGGAAATTATACCGCTGAACTGACACAAGGGGTTAGGTATCGACATTTTGGACAGGTTTTATTGCAGCGCCCAGAACTGTATCAGCCAGTCAGATATGTTTTACATCTTGCCAGTTTTGTGTAGCCAAGCATTTGAAACGGGTAGTGGGTGTCATACTCAATCAGAAGCTGTGTAAGACGAACGGGAGTGGTAATGGGAGGCGCCAGTGCTTCCACCAGATTTGGTTTGATCAGTACTGTTTTTTTTGCCGATACATCCTGGAAGATCTGCAGCATGGAGCAGTGGTGGCAGTGAATTTTCAAGAGTTGTTATGGTGGTTGCGTATACCTTTTTTTTGTTCATGTGCTCATGTTTTGTGTGAAAAATTGAATGCGTTTGATATTTACTCTCTTTACAGATTTTTTGTACTATAATATAAAGGTACATCACACCTGACACGCTATCCGTAACTTAGATATAAATAGAGTTGGAGTTCCAATGAAGATCAGTCTCACCGTTGATATTGAAAAATGTGTAAAATGCTACTCCTGTATTGCAGAATGCCCCTTTGATTTGATTAATGAAGATAAAGAAGGGTTCCCGCAGCTGCGAAAGGCAGCATTACGGAGATGTATTCGTTGCGGACACTGTATGGCAGTGTGTGGCAGCGGTGCGCTGGATATCTCAATTTCTCCATTGGCAGAAAGTATTCCGGTGGATAAAAAACTACTTCCCACCTCTCAGTCTGTTGAGCATTTTTTAAAAGGCAGAAGATCTATCAGAACGTATAAAAACCGAGTTGCCGACCATGAAACTCTGGCAGCTATCCTTGATGTCAGTCGTTATGCTCCAAGTGCACATAATTGTCAGTCAGCACACTGGATTATGGTGGAAGATCCGGCAGAAGTGAAAAGGCTGGCGGGAATGGTTGTTGATTATATGCGGGAGATAAAGGTGTTCCCCGGGTTGATTCGCGCATGGGACCTAGGGGAAGATAAGGTTTTACGTGGTGCACCGCATCTTGCTATTTGTCATGCAGATCCGAAAAAAAGTGAACATCCTGTGGAAGATTGCACCTTATCTACTGCTTATCTTGATCTTAGTGCCAGCAGTTTTGGGCTTGGTAGTTGCTGGGCCGGTTTTCTGGTGCAGGCTTTTTATAAACACAAGCCTCTTGTCGATGCCCTTGCTCTGCCGGAAAATCACATAGTGTATACGGCTTTGATGTTGGGGTATCCGAAATTCAAATATAGAAATATTCCGCAGCGCGATGAGTTGAAAGTTACCTGGCGCTAGGCGCGCTGGAAGCCTGTAACCCTTCCAGAAGTACAAAACGCCCCAGGGGCACAACAGAGCAGGGGAAAGATCCCACAAAAAGCGGATTGTCGCAAAGTCCGCCGGAAAGATAGATTTTTTCGGGATGCTTCGCAAAGTTATAGGCGTTAAGTGCGATCCCTTTCACAAATTTAGCCACTGCTTCTGCTTCACTCTCCCCGCTGACCACTGCATCAAAAATATGGCTCATGCCAAGGACTCCGCAGGTAATTGAAAAAGAGCTTTTGGGGATTGGAAGGTTTGCAAAATCGATGCTGTAGTACTTTTCAAGTAGCTCTATTGTAAAGCCCATGGATGCTCCGCATTCTGCGTTCCATCCCATATCTTTAATTTTCCCGTCTTCATAAATCACATACTTGATATCACGGCTGCCGCAGTCAAGGAGTGTGAATGACGGCTCATCAATGAGGCTGAGCCCACCTTTGGCAAGAGCAGTCAGCTCGTTAATGTATGTTGTGGCGTAGCGTTTCCCGTTATGTCCTGTGGCGATATCGACCTTGATACTTTTACGGTCAAGGTCTCTTGTGGGAGTAAGAGTGGGTGGCTCCCCTGAATCTGTCTCCAGAAGTTTGCAGTAAGACGTTCCAAAATCTGCCAGCAGCATCAGACTTTCACTCCCGATAACTCAAGGAATGCCTGGATCTTTGCTTTTACGCTGTTGCCAGCCGTAACATCACAATCAAGATAAAGGGCATAGGGGTGTTTGTTTGCAAGGTGTCTGGCAAGGGCTGTTTTTGCACAGAAAGACTGGGCAAAAAAGACGGTGGGAATATCAGGGTTGTAATGACATTCCATCTCTATATTATCTGGTGTTTTATTTTCCATACAACGTGCCCAGCCATAGATATGAGTGGTGTCAGGAAAAAAACTAAGTAGTGAAAAATCACGTGGGGGTACACCCCAGAACCCGGCAGTGGGTGAGCATGGCTGAATATCGTCATCTGGTGTTATAAGCTGAACGCCGGAAGTGATGGCCGACATTTTATCCACCAGATCCATTTTCGCCTTGCAGAGTGGTGTGCCAAATCCAGTAGAATCCTGATTTTTGGTTCTGATGATTGTTGTTTGCGGCAGAATATCTTCCAGTACGGTGGCAGTGTGCACTGCACAATCACATTTTCCTGCACCGGTATCGATATAAATCACATCAGGTTTTATCGTAAGGCTGTTGGCAATGACAGTACGCAAAATTCCACAATAGACTCGTGGCAGGAAAGGGGAAGCCGTTTCAAGATCAATTTTTCCCTGCGGTTCATCAAGATCAACAATAGTACTTCCGTCTGCTGCTAGCTCCGCCATAACTGCAAGAGGCGGCACACCAACAATTCCAAACAGTAGTTTTTTACTCTTTCCCATCAGGTACTCTGTTTGTGAAGGAAGACAAAACCGGTAAACCCGAAAAAGATGTGAATGAGCACTGCTGCAATAAGCGGTGAAAGGTACCCGGCTTTAGCAAGAGATTGTAGTGCGCCCCATATCCCCCAGGCCACAAAAGCCATACCGCAACTCACCGGAATGGCAACGGAAAGGTCTTTTCCCCATTTCCGGTAGGAAAGCATAAGCATGGGCAGTCCCATAAAGAGCAGTGGAATCCCTAGTAGCGTATAAGAGAGCCGGCTGTAAAAGTTTGTTTGAGCAATAACTGTTTTACTTTCACTGTCTTGCTTAAACATCGCCTGAAAGAGTTGGGTTAGCGATAGCTCAGCAGATTGATGCTTTGGTACAAAAAAGAATTGGGGGCTTTCCGGGAATGAAAAATTTTGCTCAGTAAATAATGTGGTGTGAAAATCATTCGGGTTAATATTACGTTGAATCTGCCCTTTTTTGAGGAGCCAGCCATTTTTACTTGTCCACTCTGCAGATTTGGATGAAACCAGTGTTTCAAGTTTGTGCTCAGGATTCCAGCTGGAATAGGAAAAATCCAGGAATACATTCCGTTTTGGCCAGGGTCTGACAAAGGAATAAAATCCTTCTTTCCCTTTATAGTAATAACGTCCGTTTCGATAAATACCAAGGGGCACCATGCCTTTAACATTCTCGTACCAGATGGTATTGGTGGTGCTGACGGTTTTTGGTAATACCCATTGTGCCATGGCCAGAAACAGCATGGTTAAGAGCAGAGCACCAATCAGGATCGGGTTAATAATAGTACGAAGATGGATGCCGCCAGCCATCATTGCGGTGAGTTCGTTGTTGTGACTGAGAACACCAAGGCTGATAACTCCGGCCAGCAGGATAAGAACCGGCCCCAGCATATCAATGATAAAAGGAATGGAGAGTATGAAAAATTGTAAAACAAGCCAGATTGACTGACCTGTTTCCATGAATTTATCTATTTTTTCAAAGAAATCCACAAGGATGTAAATTGCCACAAAGGCAACAGTTACAACCAGAAAATTGCGGATAAACTGCGTAATTATATATCGACTAAGGAGATTCACGTAAAATTATCCGCGCAGGAATTTGTGGGTCAGCATAAAACCAACAGCCACCATGCTTAATCCCAGAAAATTAGAAAGTATCAGATAGGTAAATGCTTGAATGTGCTCACCAGTTTTAAAAAGTTGTATAGTTTCCCGGGCGTAGGTGGAAAAGGTGGTAAATCCCCCCAGGAAACCGGTGAACAGAAATAAGCGGAATTCATTGCTGATCTGGATTCGATCAAATAGCGACCAGAATACCCCAATCAGCAGACAGCCAAGAAGATTGGCTAAAAGAGTCCCAAGCGGTAGTGCTTCCGTATGGTAATCACTGGCTACCAGCTGGACAAGATACCTTCCGACTGCACCAAGGCTGCCACCAAGGGCTATGGCTAAAATTTTTTCCATACTGTTTGAGATTTTATTGAAAAAGGGTATGTTTTAAAAGAATTTATATTAGCATACCTGAGTTTCAGTGCTAATAAGGCAAGCATATAACGTTCCGCAAGATCAGATTCTGTAGGTAACATCATACCTTCCCAAGGTCAAGAAAACTAGGTAATTGAGTAGAAAATGAAAGCAATTGTTTCTGTGCAACAAGTTGAGGCCAGCGCACCCGGCCTCAGTGATAATACCGCCGACCTGGATCGCTTGCAGCAGGCTCTTTCCGGCACACTTCAGGACGAACGGCCATTGTCTGTGCCCTATTCATGTATGACAACTGTCGCACGAGGGTTTCGTGATGCAGGATTTAAGGGCTATGCTCTTCTCAATAATCTTGAGAAAAGCCGGGCAATTGTAGGGTTTAGTAAAGCAAAGCCAGTTGTTGTGGCAGCAATGGCGCTTGATTTGGGTACCACTCATCTCGAAGCAAGCTTATTGAACCTGCAAAATGGCGAGAAAATTGCGTCTGCAAACCTTGAAAATGCACAAATTCGTTTTGGCGCTGATATCCTCAGTCGTATTCATCATGCAACTGCTGCACGTCGTCAGCAAAAGACTCTGGCGCCTGATTTTCAGGACGTAGGGCTGGATGAATTACAAGCTACCATTATTACATGCATTAATGATCTTGCAGATGAGCTGGCAGAAAAAGCGGGCATCCCGGTAGCTGAAATTCGAGCTTTATCTGTATCCGGAAATACCACCATGGCGCATCTGTTTTTAGGGGTTGATCCCTTTACTCTCTGTCGTGAGCCTTATATCCCACTATTTAATCGTGCGACTGGAATAGAAGCAGGACAATTAAACCTGGTTATTAGCCCTGTGGCACCACTTTTTATAATGCCATCAATCGGTAGCTATTTCGGTGGTGATTTGATTTCTGGTATTCTTGCATCCGGCATGGCACGTTCTGAAAAAACACGAATGCTCATCGATGTGGGAACAAATGCAGAAGTTGTGCTGGGCAATTCTGAATGGCTCATCGCCTGTGCAGGAGCAGCAGGCCCGGCCCTTGAAGGAGGTGTCGCCCGTATGGGGATGCGGGCGGGGGCAGGTGCCATCGAGTATGTCGCTATTGACCCAAAAACGTTTGCCGTTGAATACAGAACCATAGGAGATGTCGCTCCCATTGGTTTATGCGGATCAGGTCTGATTGATCTTGTGGCAGCCCTGTATCTGACGCAACTAATAGATATTCGGGGGAAATTCAGAGACCCGGCCAAAGAAAAAGATCCGGAACGTCTGGAATTTATGAAAAAATATCTTCAGCTACGAAATGATGATTTCTGTTTTGTACTCACCGCCACAGACGAAAATGACAGGGCAGAAGATGTAGTTCTTGAACAGATTGATCTGGATGCAATGATCCGCTCAAAAGCAGCTATGTATGCAATTCTTCGCACACTGCTCAACCAGGTCGGACTCAGTTTCCAGGAGCTTGAGGAGATTACGGTAGCTGGAGCATTCGGTCGACATATAAATCCTGAACGTGCAATAACCCTTGGCATGCTGCCGGATCTTCCCCTCTCAACATATCGTCCCATCGGCAATAGCTCTTTGCAGGGTGCAGAATTGGTATTGCTTGATGATGAAGCACGTAATGAGTGTGAAAAGATCGTATCAAGCATCACGTATCTTGAACTCAACGTGAATCAGGAATTTATGATTCGTTTTTCCGGAGCACGTTTTATTCCGCATACAGATCCATCACTTTTCCCTTCAGTCCCATTATTTACCCATTCAGACAGCTGAGATGTCTTTCGGTGGACTTGCACTTTAGTGAAATGGTATGCTATAGTTGCGGTTGTTGTTTAATTGGCTTTGCTCAAAAAGCCCTTTGGAACAAATAATCTGTTCAGTGTATATTTTGTGTTAAGTACATTGAATTAAAATAAAATATAAGGGGAATGCAGCGATTTTATTATGCTGCCGAACTGTGTATGGCTCGAAAAAAACGGAATCACGGTTGTCACCTGGCGGCGAGAACAAGCGCTAAGGAACGGTTGGAAAGATTGTGGGAAGTTTTTGAAAAAGAAGATAACGTGCTTGTCTGCATTAACGCTGATCCTGATGCTCTGGCCTGTGCTTTGGCGATTAAACGTCTGTTACGGTACCGGGTAAAATCAGTCATAATTGCTCATCCAAATGAAATAAGACGGTTGAATAATGTGGCAATGGTTGAGCGCTTGAAGATTCCTCTGGCACGTATGGGGAATGTCAAAGTAAATGACTTTTCTAAAAAAGTGCTGGTTGATTCTCAGCCAACGCACCTGCCGGTATTTGAGCGGATAGCGTTTGATGCAATCATCGATCATCATCCCCTGAAATGCAGCTATGAATCATCTTTTGTGGATATAAGACCGCAATATGGCTCCTGTTCTACCATGCTGGTGGAGTATTTGCGGGCTGCCAACATGAAACCGTCTGCTGCGCTGGCAACGGCTCTTTTCTATGCGATTAAGGTTGATACCCAGGATTTCTCAAAACAATCTGTTCTGGCCGATGGTATCTCCTTTCGTTATCTGTTTAACCTTGCTAACCGCAATCTCGTAAAAAAATTCGAGCTTACGGATCTCAGGCGCTCGGAGCTTAAATATTTTACTCTGGCTCTTAATGAGCTGAAATACTCCAAAGGTCGTTACTATAGCCATCTTGGAAATGTAAGAAGCCCGGATATTCTTGTAAATATAGCTGATTTCTTAAACCATGTGGATAAAATTGACTGGGTTCTTGTGTCCGGAATCCACAAGGGCAAATTAGTGGTGATTTTTCGTTGTGACGGGTATCGCAAGAGTGCCGGTAAACTCGCAGAGCGAATATTTGGTGCAGTAGGCTCTGCCGGTGGCCACAAAGAAGCAGCACGCGCTGAGGTTCCTCTGGAAAATCTGGAACTTGGAGATAAAGAATTTACGACACGTACTTTAAAACGTTTGGCAACAAGACACATGAAATAATTGTTTTTGTATGAAGAGTTGTGGTATGATAGTACTGATAACTTTGCAGAAAACCTTAAAATTTCAGATGGCTAGTGGACTCTCCATAAGCAGGATGCTGTGATGGAAAGTTTTTACAAGGCCATATTGGTGGTACCTATTGAAGCCTTCTACCCTCGCAATGATACTGGCTGGCGGCCGTGTTGATGAACTGGACGTCCTTACTTATTATCGTCCTAAATCTGCCGTTCCTTTTGGTGGTTTCGCCAGAGTAATTGATTTTCCCTTAAGCAATCTCCTCCATTCAGGAATCGAACAGATTGCTATCCTCTCGCAGTATCGAAGTTATTCTCTTCTTAATCATATCGGTACCGGTGCATCCTGGGACATGGTTGGCCGTGATCGAGGCGTTTCTATTCTTCCCCCGGTTAAAGGGAATTCTGATCTGAAAGCCGCCACAGACTGGTATCGTGGTACAGCAGACGCAGTATATAAAAATCTTGATTTTATCCGTTATCACAATCCGGAAGAAATCCTGATTCTGTCAGGAGATCATATCTATAAAATGGATTATCAGGATATTATCAGCTATCACCATCAGAAAGATGCAGATCTGACCGTTGCATTCCTGAAAGTCCCAAGAGATGAAGCAAAGCGCTTTGGCGTAGCGGCCATTGATGATGAAGATGGTGAACTTGGTGGTCGGGTAACAGCTTATTGGGAAAAACCTGAAAATCCGGAAGCAGACTGGGCATCCCTTACTGTGCTTGTTTTTAAACCCGAAGTTTTATACAAGGCACTGGAGGAAAATCAACAAGCCGATTCCTTCGAATTTGGAAAAGATATTATTCCCCAGGTACTGGCCGCCGGTAAAAAAGTGTACGGCTATAAATATAAAGGATACTGGGGCTATACCCGCACGGTTGAAGAATACTGGCAGTCTAATATGGATCTGTTGGGAGATAATCCTCCCATTGACATGGAAGACTGGGGACTTCGTACTAATATGGATCACCGTGGCATTCGTGATGCGCAGCCTGCCCTTATCGGAAGTGATGCTATCGTGGAGAACAGTTTGGTCTATAATGGCTGCGTGGTTGAAGGAACAGTTCGTAATTCCATCCTTTTTCCCGGTGTGAAAGTGGCAAAGGGAGCAATAGTTGAAAATTCTGTTCTCTTTTTCAATAATAAAATTGCTGAAAACTGTTCCTTAAATAAGGTTATCACAGATGTGAACTCCAGTTTTGGGGATTCTGTCTCCATCGGGCTAAAAGTTGGCGAAACAGACGGTGCGGTGACTGTGGTTGGCTGGGACAATCATGTGCCACAGGGTATGGCCATAGGCGTCGGGGCGACTGTTTATCCTCACCTTGAACAGGGTAAGTGGCCACAGAATAATGTAGTTGCGGCAGGGGAGGTGCTGAAATGAGAAGGAAAAAAGAAGCATTGGTTCTGCTCCTTGCCGGTGGTGTTGGCAGTCGTTTAAATATTCTGGTGCAGAGCCGGGCAAAACCCGCAGTCCCGTTTGCAGGTATGTACCGGATTATCGATTTCAGTCTCAGTAATGTGATGAACTCAGGGCTTACCAAGGTCGGGGTGCTCACCCAATACAAGCCCCTTTCCCTTATGCGGCACCTGGGTACTGGTGAAGCCTGGGATTTTACCGGACGAAGCAGAGGGGTGAAAATTCTGCCGCCCCACACCGGATTTCAGGATTCGGACTGGTATAAAGGGACAGCCGATGCTGTTCGTCAAAACATTGATTTTCTCGAAAAAAATCCTGCGGATGAAGTGGTGCTTCTTTCCGGGGATCATATTTACAATATGGATTTTGATGCAATGCTCGAAATGCATCGCTTCAAAAAAGCGGATGTAACCATTGGCATGATGGTTGTTCCCATGAGTGAGATTCATCAATTCGGTGCCGGCATCATCGATAATGAAAATCGAATCATTGACTGGGAAGAAAAGCCTGAGAATCCCAAAACAAATCTGGCATCCATGGGGATTTATGTCTTTGATTACAAATATCTCTTAGATTCTCTCTACAAAGATAAAGCAGAAGTCGATTTTGGTATGCACATTCTCCCCCGGGCAATTGCCGAGGATAATGTCTTCGCCTATCCTTTTTACGGCTATTGGCGTGATGTGGGAACGATACAGTCCTATTGGGAAGCCAATATGGATGTGATTAGAAAAGACAGCCCACTCTCACCGGAAGCCTGGGGCATACGAACAAATATTGAAGCAGACGGCCTGCCGGCAGACCGGGCTCCGGCAAGATTTGGAAATAATGCTAAAGTCAGCTCTTCAATGATATCTGCTGGTTGCATTATTCGGGGTACGGTGGAAAACTCAGTACTGGCACCTGGTGTAGTGGTTGAAGAGGGTGCCGTTATCCGGGATTCAATCCTGTTTGCCGATTGCGTTGTGGGTAAAAACAGTGAAGTTGATCTTGCTATTTTTGATAAGCGAGTGCAGGTTGAAGGAGATGCTAAGGTGGGAGTGGGAAATAATCACACCATCCCTAATATCGAAAATCCTAAACATCTTTACACGGGGATTAGTCTGGTTGGAAAAGGTGCGTGTGTTCCTTCAGGGATCAGTATCGGCAGGAATTGCATAGTAAACTCCCATGCCACATCAAGTGCCTATCCCGGAAAAGACGTTGAGGACGGCCACACTGTTTGATCAGAACAATGGCTGAGAAGGATGCAGCAGCCAGAATTCTACAGCTCTATTGAAATGGCTGGCAGTTGTACCGCTTAAGTGTTATATGCTAGCCTCTACTCGCAAGACTGGTCCCGTAGCTCAGTAGGATAGAGCACTAGATTCCTAATCTAGGTGTCGCGCGTTCGAATCGCGCCGGGATCACCAGTTTATTCTCTACGCATAAGAAAAGACAATTTGTCAGCCTGTTTCTCCTTGCTCCCGCTTGCTTCTGGTCACCTACCCTTCAGTTTGAAATAGATAACAGAACTCAGATATAAAAACTGCCAATTGACCTTGGTGTTATTGCGTATTACAATATGTAATACGGAGGTGTGGCATGATAACATTAAGACTAGATCAACAGTTAGAGCAACAGATTAATAATACGGCAAAAAATCTTGGAGTAACTAAGTCTGAATTAATCAGGAAAAGTATTGGTGAATATCTTAGTAAGCTTGAACAACCTAATGCCTGGGAACTTGGAGAAGATATATTTGGTAAATATTCAAGTGGGCTAGGTAATTTATCCTCAGACAGAAAAGAATTAATTCAAAGCAAAATCAGAGCTAAGAGAACATGAAGAAGGTTCTCATTGATTCTGGTCCTTTAATTGCCCTATTTGATGCATCAGATAAATACCACAGTAAAGCTGTTGATTTTGTAAAGTCGAATAAATACCCTTTGGTTACAACCATAGCATCGGTTACAGAAACGCTCCATTTGTTAGATTTCAATAGAAATGCTCAAATAGATTTTATTGATTGGGTACATAAGGGGGCTGTTGAAATTCACAATATTGAAAATTGCGATTTTAAAAGACTTAAAGAGTTAACCGATAAATATCGTGACTTACCTATGGATTTTGCTGATTCCTGTTTAGTGTACCTTGCAGAAAAATTAAGCCTTAATACCATCGCAACCATTGATCGTGACTTTACGATTTATCGTATAAAGGGAAGAAGAAAATTCAAAATCATTCTTTCGTAAAGCACTCTTAACCTTTCAGTACTTTTATAATAAATCGACTTGGTTACGCATAAAACCGGGTAAACGATTCAACCTCTTCACGTGGTGTCCGATAGCTGTTTATTGCAGCGCTGGTATCCTCATACCCAAGAGCCATTCCACATACCAGTGTTGAGTCCTGTGGATATCCTAAATTCTCTTTTATTATTTCAGGAAACTCAGAAAGTGAGGCCTGGGTGCAGGTAGACAAGCCGTATTCCATGGCACTCAACATGATTGATTGCAAAAACATACCGCAGTCAAGAAAAGCTCCGGTCTGCATTGTCGAATCCAGAAAGAAAAGCAGCATAACCGGGGCATCAAAGGAGCGGTAGTTTGCAGTCCACTGTTCAAAGCGTCTCTGTTTCTCTTTTCGCTGGATATCTAATGCATTGTACATCTGCCGGCCGCAATTTACTCTTCGCCGTTTGTAGGGGTGTTTCCATGTTAATGGATAATACTGGAAATCGCCCTTTCTGCTCTCTTCGCTTCTGAAACTGTCTTCAATTTTGCTTTGGAGTTTTTGTTTGCTGCTACCTGTGACCACTGCAACCTGCCAGGGCTGCATATTGGCACCGGAAGGAGTATGGCTGGCTGCAGCAAGGATTGCTTTTATCTTCTCCGGTTCAACGTTTTTGTTGAGGAAAGCACGTACGGATCTTCGTTGTCGCAGGGCATCTTCTGTATTCATGATCTGTCTTTTTGAAATTCATAAAAAAAAGCCCCTGCGAAAGTAAACGCAGGGGCTTAAAAAATCATCCACAGGAGTGGGAGATCATTTGTTTAGGAAAAGTATCTGTTAAGGAGGCCTTGGAAAGCCATTCCGTGACGAGCTTCATCTTTACACATCTCATGAACGGAGTCATGGATGGCGTCGAGGTTGGCTTTTTTAGCAGCCACTGCGATGTCTTTTTTACCCTGACAGGCACCATGCTCAGCAGCAACACGGGCTTCAAGGTTTTCTTTGGTGGATGCAACTACTACTTCACCGAGCATTTCAGCAAAACGTGATGCGTGTTCTGCCTCTTCCCATGCGATACGTTTGTATGCTTCTGCAACTTCTGGATATCCTTCGCGATCAGCCTGACGGCTCATGGCAAGATACATTCCAACTTCGGTACATTCACCGGTAAAGTTGGCACGAAGTCCTTCAAGGATTTCAGGATCAATACCTTTTGCAACACCGATAACATGCTCATCAGCCCAAGCAAGCTCACCATCTACCAGCTCTTTGAATTTATCCTGTGTTGCACCACACTGAGGACATTTCTCTGGTGCTGTATCACCCTCTGCTACATAACCGCATACTGAACAAGAAAACTTAGCCATTGTATTACTCCTAAATTGAAATTATTATTGTTTGTTGCTGAAAATAACTATTCCCATATAGTATGTATTTCTAAAAAGAAAGGCAAGGGAAAAGTTCATTTTTTTTTGATATAAAAGGCAGAATTATTTCAAGAGAGATTTGTCGTCTGCTAATTGCTGGAGAAACCGGCGTTTTTCTACTTTGTGGTAGTTTTCCGGGCGGAAAATTAAATTGTGTTAGTCAGGTGGCTATTTTTTCTGAGAAATTCCTGCTAAAAATGATTTCTGCCTCTTGTAAAAGTGAGGCAGCAGTTTTCCCGCCATCAGTATTGGGGAAGTTGGCACCGAGTATTGCAGAGATGACTTCTTTGTAACTGACCTTCTCAGGCGGTGCACCGGGAAGGATGATACCATTCTTTGAGATCAGAATTATCTGGGCAGCGTTTAATTTGTGGAGGCAGGTAAAAATAAGTTCAGCAGGATAGGCCGCACATTGTTCAGGAAGATGCTTTTTCTTTAGCCTCTCTTTTTCGTCATAGGAATGAAAAACCAGTGTGAGGATATCATAAGCAGCACTGAGCATTTCCATGGGAGAGTTACTGAGTTTCTTTAATTGATAACTGTCTTCTCTTTGACAGGCAAATGCAATTTGTGCACCCAAGAGAATAAAAACCCAGCCAAGAAACATCCATACAAGAAAAAGTGGCAAAGTAGCAAAAGAACCGTAGATAGCATTGTATTTGGACACGCCAATCTGCAAGCCAACATATAAATTCTGGGTGAGAAACCAGAGTGTACCTGCAACCGTGGCACCAATCAATGCCGGTTGGGTTTTTACCTTGGTATTCGGGAAAAAAATATAAATAACAAAGAAGGTGAGAATGATAAAGAAGAGGGGAACGAAAAGCAACAGAGCAGTCTGTACCCAGGCACTCGGCAGGTAGGACATGATCTTGTTAAGCATCGTGTCATTTTTCAGGATAGTGTTGGTAAAAAAGCCGAGATTAATGGAGATGGGTAGAAGGATCATCAGTGTCAGGTAGTCAGTCACTTTCCTGATTATCGATCTTCCGGCATTCACATGCCAGATGGTATTCATGGACATCTCAATATTACTTAAGACCAGAATGGCACTTAAAAATACACCAAGAACACCGATGGTTCCAAGAGCTGCAAAGTTTGTACGATCAACATAGTTGAAAATCTGTTCAGCCACAGAACGGAACTGACTTGTCACGGAACTTTCATTTGCCTCTGATATCTCTTCGCCAGTGTCAGTTTTCTCAGTAAGCTTTTTTGGTAACGTACTAAATCCGGCAGTCGTAAGAGGAGTCGTTTGATCGATGGAATCAATATAACTGTAAACAGCGGTTTGTAGCTGGTCACTGCCACCCATACCCTTTAGAACGGCAGTGCTCAAGGCAAGCATTGGAACCAGTGACAGTAAAATGGTGTAGGTGAGGGCACTGGCACGGATGTTTAGCTCGTTACTGGAAAATTCTTTGAAAGTGATTAGAAAAATTCGGAAAACACTATGGACTCTTTTAAGGAAGTCTGAGCCTTCAGGTAACGGAGTATTCGCCCAGTTCAGCAGACGAGTGATAAGGGATGGGCTAATTTGTTCTTCAGTCATTAATCGATTGTTTTTGAATAAGTGGTTTGTGATGTATTCTTAACTCTTGATGGATTCGTAAAAAGATACAATACGTCAGGTCCGGAATGACAGAGTTGGAACTTTTTACGACGCCATCAACTCTTGGAATATAA
>JAOZLM010000343.1 GCA_029934815.1 Desulfocapsa sp.
AAAACTCTTCATCTTCTTCGTTACGCGCCCGAAGGAAGTCTTGGTTTTGGACTTTTTATGAGTCCATCAAGGCTTCAGATAACGTTAAGACGGATTAGAAGCCGGTGGAGATTGATATTTTTGGGTTAGTTGCGTAAAGGAAATAATTTCTTTTTGAAGAGCAGTGAAATATTCGCTAACTTTTTCAGAATCCTCGTCTTTTGCTGCCATTTCAAGAGCCTCTGCAATTTTATGAGTAGAAATAGCACTGACATTTGCAGCAGCACCTTTAATGGAATGGGCGTGGAGCTGAATATCTTGGAAATTTTGGTGAAGGATGCTCTGTTCCAGATTTTTTTCAGTTTCCCCAATGTTGTTTTTGAATGAATCCAGGATTGCAATCAGCATATCTTCATCGTCTAGTATGCGTTTTCGCAGTGCCAGGTGATCAAAAATCGGGTTATCCAACTCCGGATTCATCATGTCATCGGCGGGATTCTTTTTTAACCATTTGTATACCATATCAATCAGATCCTGAGGGCTTAGGGGTTTACTAATGTAATCATCCATACCGGCGGAGAGACATTCTTCACGATCTCCCCGGATAGCATTAGCGGTCATGGCAATGATGGGAAGGCTATAGTTGCTGTTTGCAGAGGCCATTTCCCGAATAGCTCTGGTGGTTTCAAAACCGTCCATTACCGGCATCTGACAATCCATTAGAATCAAGCTATATTTGTTTTTTGCAAGTTTTTCAAGTGCCACTTTGCCATCATCGGCCGTGTGGATTTGAAACCCTTGTTTACTTAAAATTCCTTCAGCAACCATTTGATTGATACTGTTATCATCCACTACCAGGATATGGGTATTCACCCCAGGCCCTATAACTGTTTTTGGGTAGGTCTCATCAGGCGCTGTATTTTTTGTTTTTTCAATATGACCCTGTTTAGATAACCAGGCGGTGAACCAGAACATGGAGCCTTTTCCCGGAACACTTTTTAGTCCGATTTCTCCTCCCATGAGCTTTGCAAGCTGTTTTGAGATGGAGAGCCCAAGACCAGTTCCGCCAAATTTCCTGCTGGTTACACTGTCTGCCTGGGTAAACGAAGAAAAGATTTTATTCTGCATTTCCTCATTGATACCAATACCACTGTCGTGTACTTCAAATTGAATAAGGTATCGTTCGCCACTCTCCTGAACCGGACGAACCTGAATTGAGATTTCACCTTCATCCGTAAATTTAAAGGCATTTCCCAGGAGATTGAGAATTATCTGTCGTAATCTGGTGGGGTCACCCGCAAGTATCTCCGGTATTGCAGGATCGACAATCACATTGAATTTCAGATCTTTCTCCTCTGCCTTAAAGATCATTAGCTCGCTCACTCCGTCAAGAAGCTCACGGATATTCACATTGATTGTTTCCAGGTCAAGTTTTCCGGCTTCAATTTTGGAGAAATCCAGGATGTCATTGATGATCTTTAATAAGGATTGAGCGCTGAATGAAACAACTTCTGCAAGTTTTAGCTGTTCGCTGTTGAGTTTTGACTCGAGGAGCAGGCCGTTCATGCCAATGATGCCGTTCATTGGAGTTCTTAGTTCGTGGCTCATAATGGCCAGGAATTCAGATTTGGCCTTATTGGCAACCTCAGCTTTTTCTGCCATATAATAGGATTTTAACGTCTCTTTTTCCAGGCTTTCATTGAGTTCTTCCAGCTTTCTAAGGGTTTCCTGAAGCTCTTTTTTAGCCACTTTTTCCAGGTGGTTTTTATGCACAATGATAAAGAGCATCCAGACGAGAAGACCGGCAGCAAGCCCTGCGGAAAAAACTTTGATCAGCACAGGCCAAAAAGGGGTCTGCTTGGGGTAGAGGCTCAGTAATTGCACTCCTGGCAGAGAAGTTCCGTTGGAAATGGTGCTGAAAAGTTTCCCGGACAGTTCCAGTTGACTGGCATGAAGATCCAGAGAAAGCGGGGCTAAGGTTTCTTTTCCAAATTGTCTGGATGTTCTGATTGTAAGTCGCTGGGCATCCTTCATGGGAAAGGCAGCTTTAAAAAGCCATCCGTCCTGATTCGTTGCGAAAATTATTCCATCTTTGTTCAGTAATTGGGACGGATAAGGTTCTTCGGTAAGGAGCCTGTCAAGGCTGCCGAGGTTGATCTTAACCACTGCAACGCCCAGGATTTTACCATTTTCTCTTACTGGAACAGCGTGATAAATGCCACGTTTCCCAGTGGTTACGCCTTTGGCGATATATGTTGTTGCTGTTCCTGTCTGTATGGTTTTGCTGAAGTAGGGGCGGAAGGCATAATTTTTCCCAGTGAGGCTTTTTGTTTTATCAGGGCCATAGGGTGTGCAGGCAAGAACGGTCCCCTTTTTGTCCAGAACATAGATGAGAGCAACACCAGCTAACTTTTTTGTGAAATTCATCTCTGCCAGGAGGGCATCATTGTCCGGTTGGGTCTGTTTTTTAAGAAGTGCAATTATAAGATGGTGTTCCATAAGCCATTTGCTTGGCTTTTGGACTGTTGCCAGGAGTTCTTTGTCAATAACATTGACTAAACGGAGGGCACGTTGCTCCGTCTCCGCAAAGGAATCATCTTGGTATGCAGATGTGCTTTGCTGCCAGGTTACAAGTCCGGTGACGAACATGACCAGCAGTATGCAAAGGGTTGAGAATGGTTCTTTTTCCATGGGGAGGTACTTCGCTCACCAGTATTTAAACGCATTTTTACTTGCAGTTATTTTTCAACTTGAGGCACAGCCTTGAGCTCAGTAGCTTCAATTGAAAAAAACAGACACAGAAAAAGACAAGTAAGATGCGTCATTTATCGCAAATATGACAACTAAACGGTTGCTTCGTGCATTATAAGGGGAAATGAAAAGTAATGTAAGAAGTTTTAGACAAAACTTCTAAATAGCAGCAAATTACG
>JAOZLM010000344.1 GCA_029934815.1 Desulfocapsa sp.
CTGACAGGTTTTCTTCTGAAAAATAGCATTTTCGCTCTTCCGGATTTTTAATTTGCAGATGGTAGGCTTTACCCAAAAAGATCCCATCATTCTCAATATTGCGAATTTCTTTACTCTCCGCATAGTTCCCAAGCAGCGATTGCCCAAGAGCAACTAAAAAAGCAATTTCGAGATACGTCTCAGAATCAAACTGATCCTGTCTGATCTTCATAAAGCCATCTTGAGGATCGTAAAACGAATAAACACGGTCCCAGTTTTGATTGCGTTTCCAGTCACCTGTTGGGATGCATTGAATGCCTTTAACAAATTGCAGATGCCTGAGAGGAATATCCTTATGATCAAAGAGGATACGCTGCAGCAATTTTCGCACATTGAGCAGACCACTGTTTTGTTTGCTGCTGAGTTGTATTGAAATCCCATCCAGATATTCGGCTATCTTCTTATGACGCAGACAGGGAATCATCATACCTGTCAGATGTTTGTCGTATTCAGACTTTTCAAGTTCAGAATACACACGGGGCATGGATGTTTCCGGTAAATGACGAAAACTTGCCCACAACGTTTGAACAACATGGGCAAACTGCTGTGGATCATGGCGAATAACACCAAGATCACGGAGAGCTGAGGTAGAATAAATGCTGCACTCAAGGGGACTGATCCCCTGTTTTCTAACCTTGTCCCTGTCGAGATAAATAGGGATTTTTCCCTCAACCGCATAACTCTGGATGACCGTTGCCGGTACATCTTTAAATGAGAGGCAGAGCACCTTATCAAACAGACCGTTGGTTCCACCGGGGATATTGTGTTCGTAGGCTTCTAAGAGATCGGAAAGGTGAAATTTTCGATCTGGTTCTGTCAGGCTAAGATCAGTTTCTCCTGCCTGCACCCAGAGGTTGGAAACAAGAATCTTAAGGGCCTTCTGATTCTTTTTCACTGTCTCAGCAATCCCGGGAATCTGAAAAATAGGAATCAGTGAGGTATACAAACTTCCCGGTGCCATGATCATAATATCTGCGGCTTCAATCAGTGCTTTAATATCCGGGGCAAGGCTTGGTTCTTCGCAAAATTTTACACACACATGCTCGACAGGGTAATTCCTTCTGGCAGCACCTGATTTGTGTTCACCCGTTACCTGTACGCCATTAGTGTAACGAACACTAAGCTCAGCAGGAACGGTTGAACAGGGAATTACCGCTTTTTCATCAGCACCAAGCATGACACAAAGGGATGCAATTCCCCTGTTAAGGTTTTGACGAAGCAATTCCTGCTCATTTAGTAAATCGTCTGCACTGTAATGATCCGGGATCTGCTCATAAACTGATGAGGCAAGAATAAGATTGCCAAGACATTGTGGTCTTGCAAGTGTCACCTCTAAACGGCTGTCGGTGAAGAGGTTTTCAACAGTTCTTTCAAGAAGCAGAGCGATGGGTGGTGGCAGAATAGTCTGCGTGCTGAGCCCGCAATCAGCCAGTAACTGTTCACTGTTTGCAGGTTTTATAGAAAAACGATAATTGAATATTTCAGCAAGCACTTCTACACAATCGGCAGACTGCCCCACCGATAATCCGTATAAATCCTGGAGTCTGGCAAGCTGAATAGAAGAGAGCAGAACATGACGAATATCGCCAAGTGCTATCAAAGGAAGATCTTTTAACATCTCCCCGGTTGAACCGCCATCATCTGTAATACAGACAATAGAACGTGTTTTGGGGAATAAATTTTTAAGACCTGAAAAAGGATCTTTTGTCCAGGAGACGGCACGACTGTCACCACCAATAATGGTGGATAGTCCTGTACCACCGCCAAAGACCACAACACGAAGCTCCGACACGGGTTCCCGTGCAAGAGCATCTTTTATCTGTTGCAGACTGGCGGCGGACTCTTTAGGAATACTGGACGGTACTCCAGTCAGAGCAAGCTCCACAAGTTTTTCTCTAAGATCTTCATGGGGCAGAAGATCGAGTGGAGAGAGATTTACCCCCTCAATTTGAGACAAACTTGCAGATACGCTGAGATCCTTTTCATGTCTGTTTTGCAAAGCGGCCTATAATCCGGTTGCCTGCATCTGTTTTTCAACTGCCTTTACGGAAAGCTGCAAGGCTTCTTTTTCCTCATCGGTGAGTTCAAATTCAAGGATCTTTTCGACACCTTTCTCACCAAGTACCACAGGAACTCCGAGGAAATATCCGGACACTCCAAATTCACCTTCAAGATATGCGGCACATGGAAGCACACGTTTAGAATCGGTAAGCACCGCTTCTGCCATTTCAATAGCGGCAAGACCTGGTGTGTAAAATGCTGATCCCGTTTTTAGATGATTTACAATCTCAAGGCCGCCTGTCTGCGTTCTGAGGACAATGGCATCGATTTCTTCTTTTGAAAGCAGATCTGTAATGGGAACACCTGCAACATTTGCCAGACGAACCATTGGCATCATATTATCGCCATGGATTCCGAGCACAAGAGCGTTTACATCTTTTGGTGCAACACCAAGAGCACTTGCTAAAAAGGTTCTGTATCTGGCTGAATCCAGTACACCTGCCATACCGATTACTTTTTCTTTTGGATGTCCGGTCACTTTAAAGGCAGTATGAACCATGGCATCGATAGGGTTAGTAACCACGATCAATACACAATCAGGAGAATGTTTTACAGCTTCTTCAGCACAGGACTTTACGATGGCAACATTAATGGCCAGAAGATCATCACGAGACATTCCGGGCTTTCTGGCAAGACCGGCACAGATAATAACAACGTCTGAATTAGCAGAATCCTTATAATCGTTACTTCCCTCTACTTTATAATGAAATCCTTCAACGGGGCCGGATTGTGAAAGATCAAGAGCCTTTCCCTGCGGAACTCCTTCTACGACGTCAAGCAGTACGATATTTCCAAGGTTCTTGGC
>JAOZLM010000345.1 GCA_029934815.1 Desulfocapsa sp.
AAGAGACTTACTGCCAACAGATTGATAGCTTTTTTCATTTGTAGTTCCTCAGTAATGAATTATTGGTTTCGGGCACTATGCCCTTTCCTTTGTCTTTACTGTAGGGATTAAGAAGAAAAGAAAAAAGACGATATCGGGCGATGTCGGGTTCATGTCGTTTGTGCATTCGTGTAAAAACAGATTGTTACGTTGTTTGGTGCTTTTCTGTTTTTGCCGTGGTTTTTGAAAAGAAAGTTGAAAATTACAGGGAAACACGTACATTACAGGTGTTGCTTAATTGGAAAACAGACGACTTCTACCAAAAAAAATCTTCAACAATGTCTGAGCAGAAAACAGTAAAACCAGGAATTGCCATGGTGAAAATCAGTGGCGGCGCTTTGCGTTCTCTTCGTGAGAAACAGAGCCTGACCCAGCTCTATCTTGCAACTGCTGTTGGTGTTACCACGGAAACAATCTCCCGGTGGGAACGGCAGGAAGCTCCAACGCTAAAGGAAGAAAATGCTGTAAAGCTGGCCGATGTTCTGGCTGTTCCGTTGGGGGATCTACTCGCTGTTGAAGAGCAGGTGGCAGAAGTCGTTCCTGTTCCTGATACTTTTCCAACAAACAAAAGAAAAATTGTCATAATATTGCTCGCAGTACTTCTGGGAGTTTTGGGGTTGGTCTTTGTCCTGTTTGATAGCGGCCAGGTGACAGATTTTTCAGCAAAAAGAATTATTCCATCCCATACGGCTCCCGATCAGACTTTTCCCGTACTTATAACAGTAGAACTTTCAGCAGAGGGTAACAGCTCTTTGCTGTTAAAAGAGCAACTGCCACACGGTTGTTCTGTTGTGCGTTCCATACCGGAGGCCACGGCTATGGGAGAGAGTTTTTTAAAGTGGGTCGCAAGGGATAACTCTGATCTGAGATTGTTTGCCTATCTTGCCAAATGTACAGCTGATATCCGGAACAAAGAGGATCTTCTCTTTCAGGGCTCACTGCTTATTCGTCAGTCTCGTCGGCAGGAAGTTTCCATTGCTGGCCGTAATCGTTTGCAGTTATCTCAGTATCACTGGGCAGACAGTGATCAGGATAGTGTGATCGATGATGAAGAGTTGCTGGCAGTATATGATGAATTTGATCTGGTAAAGGGGCTGAATATTGATGTGGAAGAAATTGAGTCTATCTGGATGGGGTCAGGATACAAATGGAATTTAGAGCAGGCCACATTTGAAATTATTCCCTGAAATCGTTTGAAGCAGGAGAAAAAAATGCAAAAAATAAACAGAATCATGAGATTGTGCTTTGTATCTCAAGTTTTTGTCCTGATGATATTGGCGGCTAATGTGCAGGCGGAAGGGCTTCAGGCAAAATATCTGGAAAACAGTGGCGGGAGAAGCGTCCTTGAAATTCGTATTGAAGATCCGCCGCCAAGCTCTGTTATTGTAAAACAGCACATCCCTTCCGGGAAAAGTATAGAAAGCACGATCCCGTCTTACACCAAATACAACAGAAAAAAGAATGTGCTGACATGGTTACTTAAACGGCCAGTTCCCGGTGTGCAGAAAATCATTACTCATTACACAAGCTCTCTTTCCGGAGCAGGAGCGTCTGCTGTTATCCGCTGTAAAAGTCCCAGTGATGGGAGTCTGATGACGATTCGTGCGGAGTAGCGCAGACGATGAACAGACAACAGTAAGAAGGTCTGAGAGGTGCTTATTCTGGTCATGTTAAATACTAATAAGTCCTCTAATATTACCCTTCTTGATGGCGGAATGGGGCGAGAGCTGTTACGGATCGGAGCACCATTTCGACAACCCGAATGGTCTGCTCGTGCACTTATGGAGGCATCTGATCTTGTAAAAAAAGTGCATATTGCTTTCTCCGCTGCTGGGAGTGACATTCTGACAACCAGTAATTACGCAGTTGTTCCTTTTCATATAGGTGAAAAACGCTTTGCAGATGAAGGCGCGAGCTTAACGGAGCTATCTGGTCGATTGGCGCGTGAGGCAGCTTCGTCTTTTGGAATTTCTGTAGCTGGTTCCATACCTCCGCTTTTTGGTTCCTACCGGCCAGACCTGTTTATCCCTGAGCGGGCACCAAACCTACTAAAAATAATCATAGATGCGCTTAGCCCGAATGTCGACCTCTGGCTGGCCGAAACCACCAGTTCAATCAGAGAAGCTCAAGCGGTGGTAGAAGCACTTTCGGGAGACGATCGGCCACTATGGATTTCATTTACATTATTCGATGGCGAGGAATCACAAGATAAAACACCACGTCTTCGATCTGGTGAGAAAGTGGCTGACGCCGTAAATTCAGTAATTGATTTGGGCGTATCAGCTATCTTATTTAATTGTAGTCAACCTGAAGTCATGGCTCCGGCAATTGTTACGGCAATTCACGAGTTAAAACGTCTTAACGTAGATATGCCCATCGGGGCTTACGCTAACGCATTTCCGTCTCAACAAAAGGATGCACAAGCTAATTCAACCTTGTCAGAGCTTCGTCAGAGCCTTGATCCTGAAGGATATCTTTCTTTCGTAGAGACCTGGTGTCACCTTGGTGCGACAATCGTTGGTGGATGTTGCGGTATTGGGCCTGAGCACATCAACGCTCTGCATAAGAGATTGAAGTGAAACAATCGAAAAAAATACAACCTAAAAACAAATAACCACTCAGTTGGTAAACTTTTGCCACGCTCTTCTCTTATTCTCCTTGCCACTGCTTTCCGTCTGATATTTTATTCCAAATTACTGTTAAAAATATTTTAAATGTGATTGAATAAATTGAGGTACATGTATGGAGATGGAGTTTGGGAGTATCTTTAATTATTACAACATACCATTCTCTATACGTGTGATGTCCAGAAAAAAACAGGTGCTTAATGAGTGTTTTCGTTCGTCTTGAAGTGACAAATAAGTA
>JAOZLM010000346.1 GCA_029934815.1 Desulfocapsa sp.
GCCTGGGAAATCACCCGGCGCTGTAATTTAAAATGTGTCCACTGCAGATCCTCGTCAGAGCTTGAAGCAAAAGGACATCCGGATTTTTCACTGGATGAAGCCAAACGTGTTATCGATGATATCGCCTCATACGCATCCCCTGTAATGGTACTTTCCGGTGGAGAACCGCTGCTGCGCGAAGATGTCTTTGATATTGCCAAATATGGCGGTTCCAAAGGATTGCGAATGTGCATTGCAACCAATGGCACTCTGGTTACAGAAGATATCTGCAAGAAGATGATAGATGCCGACATCAAGATGGTATCGTTAAGTCTTGACGGAGCCAAGGCTGCCACCCACGACGATTTCAGAAATCAGGAAGGAGCTTTTGACGGCACAATGAATGCCATCAGACTCTTTAATGAATACAAGATTCCGTTCCTTGTAAACTCTTCTTTTACAATACGTAACAGGAAAGAAATCCCTGAGATTTACAAGCTTGTGAAGAGCCTTGGTGCCACTGCCTGGTATATGTTTATGATTGTACCCACGGGTCGGGGTGAAGATATTATGGAAGAACTTATTCCCATTGATCTGTACGATGAAATCCTTGAGTGGCATTATGAGATCGAAAAAAATGATGACGAGCTACTCACCCGTCCGACCTGTGCGCCACATTATTACCGAATTGTACGTGAGAAAGCCAAAGCGGAAAACAGTTCTTTTAAACGCAGAAACCTGAAATTCTCAACAGGTGGTTCCAAGGGATGTCTTGCGGGACAGCTCATCTGCCTGATTGATGTTGATCTGGATGTTTTACCCTGTAGTTACTTTCCAAAATCTGCTGGTAATCTCTATAAACAATCCTTCAAGGATGTCTGGGAGAACTCCTCCCTCTTCCATGAAATGCGTGATTTTAAGGGGTACAAAGATAATTGCGGCTCATGTGAATATGTGAATGTTTGTGGCGGATGCAGGGCACGTGCATACGCCATGACCGGTGATTATCTGGCCCAGGAACCTTTTTGTAACTATATTCCTCGCAAAATTGCGGAAAAACAATAAAAGAGACTATCGAATATCCAACAAGGAATTTCGAACTGCAGAAGTGAGACAGTACACACTTCGACATGCCACATTCCTTGTTCGATATTCTGCGGTTCTCTTTGAAAGAAAAACTATATAAAATCAAATAACAGGAAAACAGCAATGAACGATACTTTTCTAAAAGCCTGTCGTGGTGAAAAAACTGATTACACTCCCATCTGGATCATGCGTCAGGCTGGACGTTATCTGCCTGAATACCAGAAGGTTCGAGGTAATGTTACTTTTCTGGAATTATGTAAAACTCCTGAGTTATGCGTGGAAGTGACCCTGCAGCCAATCGATATTTTAAATGTTGATGCGGCGATTCTCTTTTCAGATATTCTGATCCCGCTGGAGGCCATGGGAGCCAAGCTTGAATTCCATGAAGGCCGTGGTCCTGTTTTTCCTGACCCCATTAAAAATCAGGCTGATCTTGATAAACTAATTGTTCCCGATCCCGCTGAACATCTTGGTTTTGTAATGGAGACCATTCGTCTTCTTCGTAAAGAACTGAATGTTCCACTTATTGGTTTTTCCGGTGCTCCTTTTACCAATGCCACCTATCTTATTGAAGGCGGATCATCCAAGGTATTCTGGGAAACCAAAAAAATGATGTACACGGCTCCCGAACTTTTCCACGGCATGATGCAAAAAATCACTGACTGCACCATCCTTTACCTGAAGGCTCAGGCTGAAGCAGGTGCGCAGGCACTGCAGATTTTTGATTCCTGGGCGGGTGTTCTCGCTCCCTGTGACTTTAAAACGTTTGCCCTGCCTTATGTGCAGGAAATTATTCGTGAGTTACGAAAAGCCACCGACATTCCTCTGATCTATTTTGCCAATAATGGTTCCACACTGCTCGAATTATCAGAATCATCAGGCGCCGATGTTCTTGGTCTCGATTGGCGTATCAATATTGGTGATGCTGCAAAACGTGTTGGTAAAGTTGCATTGCAGGGAAATCTTGATCCATTTTCACTCCTGCTGCCGAAAGATAAACTGAAAAAACGTATCGGCAATATTCTTGACGATGCCAAAGATACCAATGGTCATATTTTCAACCTTGGCCATGGAATCCATCAGTTCACCCCCCCTGAACAAGCCATTGCTGCAGTGGAATTTGTCCATGAGTTAAGCGGCAGATAGATATGAACACCCCGCCTGTCAGGCAGTGTCTCCAGATTATGGAAGACGAGGAGATGCTGCCAAATATCCGAGCTCACTCAATCATGGTGGCCCGACTTGCTCACCTGCTATTTGTTGAACTTGGCAAATCGCCTCTGAAAGATATCCCTCTCCCTGCAGAAGAATTAATTCTCGCCGGTGCTCTGCTCCACGATATTGCAAAAACGCCCTGTCTGGTAAAAGGCTGCCACCATGCAAAAAAGGGGAGAGATTTTTGTGAGGAAAATGGGTTTCCTGAAGTGGGAGAAGTGGTACGGGAACACGTCTGGCTTTTTGATTTTTCACCAGAGCGTTATGCAAGCGGTCACTTTTTTGCTAAAGAAATTGTGTATTATGCAGACAAACGGGTACGACATGACAGCATCGTAAGTCTTGCAGTACGAAAAGAATATATCCTTGATCGATACGGAAATAACGATCCCGAACGGCATCGTTTAATCAAAGAAAATTTTAATAACTGCGAGCAACTGGAAACATTCCTTTTTACTACCTTAGCAGTGGAAGCAAATGATATGCAGGAACTTGTAGAAAGCCATCAACTTCCGGGACTGTAGCACATTCCTACTTTCGTAGAACCTTCAACAAATCCTGTGTAGCTTCTCCGTCCACCGGCAACCCATTCTTTTGCTGAAATGCTTTAATGGATTTTTCA
>JAOZLM010000067.1 GCA_029934815.1 Desulfocapsa sp.
TAATCAGTATAATAATACATCAGAATGGAGATTGCTGGCGGTTTTCGGACGTGACCATTTTCCTGGTTTTTTATCGCAAAAAAGAGTTGGCTTAGTATGCTGAGAAAATGAGTTATAAGTTTTTCTGGTTACCACTACAGCTCAGCCACCTCCCTAGTCATTCCGGACATGATCCGGAATCTCGTCAGAACTAGCTGTTTTTACAAGATTCCGGATCAAGTCCGGAATGACGGGATCGCAGAAATCGAACAAAACTGAGGTGCAGTGGTGACCCAGTAAGTTTCACATATTTACAAGGACGTTAACAGCAAGTGAGTGATTTCATGGTTTCAAGACTAAACAAAACGGTAAACCTGCTGTTGCTTATTCCTTTGCTGGCAATTTGTCTTTTTGTGAGTGCTGCCTTTTTACAGGGAAATGCCGGATTTCGAGTGGATAAAACCCAGCAGGGGCTGCTTGTTTCTCATATCTCCCTTTCACTGAATTCAGTTGAAAAGAACGACCTGATAGTTGCCATTGACGGCGTTGATTATAACAGGATTCTTGGTTTTCTGCTCTTCCCCGCTGAGAGTCCACAGCCTGGCAGTCTTACGGTTTTACGTGACGGCAGTCGCTTGTCCTTCCCGGTAAAAACAATTCCTTTAACCCTGAGCAGTTTCTTCTCCACGGTCTGGCCCCGATTGCTGCTTATTGCTTTTTTGTTAACCCTTGCGACTCTTGCCCGATACCGAGCCCCGGATTCTGTGCAGGCCACCCTGTTTTTTATGATGCTCTGCGGCTTTTCCACCTCAATTGCTGCTACTTTATCTTCATCACTAATGCTGTTACAGCCGATGTATATATCAGCAAGTTTACTGATACTGACTTGTGCTAACTGGGTTTCTTTTGCGATCTGGATTCATTTCGCTGCAATATTTCCCGCCGAAAGAAATGTCTTGGGGGATAAAAAGTGGCCGCTTTATTTCATATATCTTTTTTTTCCAATACTTATTGTTGTTATTTCACTAATAAAAAGTAATTTCGGATATGATTTCTGGTGCTGGTTACAACGATTGCGGAATATTTTCTTACCTGTAAGTATCGTACTCGGTTTTTTGAAACATCTTTGGGATTATCGGCAGGATGTTTCTCCCCTTGCCAGAAATCAAATTAAATTACCGCTTATTGCTTACTGGCTATCATTTACGCCATATTTGTTTCTTTATTTACTCCCCAACCTTCTACTTGATCATCCGCTGATCTCTTTTAGAATTGTTATTTTTGCTTTTTTTATTTTACCACTCGCCTATTTCACAGGACTGCTTCGCTACAGATTACTTGATGTTGATCGTCTTATATCAAGGGCAGTTTCCTTTGTGTTGTTGATGATGTCTCTTGGGCTGGTGTACTCTTTTTTTCTCACAGCATTAAAGCGCTACCTCTTTGGGAATGACGTGCTCTCGGAAGAGTTGTTTCTGCTCTTTTTTATCGTAATGCTCTTTGTATTCAGACCCATTAGTAATTATTTAGAACGCTGGATTAACAAAATATTTTTTAGATATCGTCCGGTGCCTGCAAAACTATTACATCAGTTCAGTGATCAAATTGCAGCCACTCTTTTCCTTGATGATATTGTTCAGGCCATGGTTAAAGAATTTCCTGAGAAGGTGAATGTGGACAGTGTTGCCTTGATGCTGCTCAGCGATAATCAGTCGAAATTGTATCCGGAAGATATGCGATTTGGAAGTCAGCCCTGGAAAGAGAGTGATCTTGTTCGTGAATTTCAGGAGCATACCCCCGTTTGTTTGCATACTGATCATCCCGGACGCACCAAACAGCTGGAAAAGGAGCTGCTTGAAATTCGTAATGCCGGATTTGCACTTATTTTTCCGATGAGATCAATGGAACGTATCTCCGGATTACTTTTTGTGGGTTTTAGGAATGATGGCAGGCGGTTTTCCAGTGAGGATGTTCATCTGGTTGCAACTCTTGCTAATCAGGGTGCCATTGCAGTTGAGAATGCAAAACGTTATGAAGCGCTTATAGTGAGTAAAAAAGAGATAGAAGTACTTTTTTTAGAGAGGGTGCAGCAGGAAAAAATGGCGATGCTGGGAGAAATGACTGCCATGATTGCCCATGAATTAAAAAATCCATTGGGGGTTATCAGCAGTTCTGCCCAATATCTTGCAAAAGGGGATAAGTCCCGGGAAGTTCAAAAAGAAATGTTTCAATATATTCTTGATGAAACGAAGCAGCTAAATGTATCTATTAATAATTTGCTTGGTTTGGCCAAACAGAGACCTCCAAGCTTTGAACAGGTGGATATAATGAGGGAACTTTCTGGATTTGTTCAACGCTGGCTAAACAATAATGATCATAATAAAAAAATTACCGTGGATGTTGAGAACGGCAGGTATCTTCCTCCCCTGTATGCTGATTTGCGTCAGTTAAATCAGGTTCTGTTTAATCTTATCCGTAATAGTGAAGAGATGATGCCTGAAGGTGGAGCGATTGTCCTGCGAGTAGCAAGTGAAAAACAGTGCATAATCATCTCAGTTCTGGACAATGGACCGGGTATTTCGGATAATGATAAAGAAAAGTTGTTTAAGAATTTTTTCACGACAAAAGAGAATGGAATCGGCTTGGGCCTTGTTATTTGCAGGCAGATTGTTCAAGCTCATAAAGGCGTTATCAGTCTTGCAAATAGAAAGGAAGGAGGAGCCGTGGCCACTGTATGTTTACCTCTGAAACCCTTAACCACTGTCAGTGTACCTGAGTTTGCTGAAAAGCATATGGAGAGTGAAAACAATGAGGGATAAAATCTTACTGGTTGAAGACGAAGAAAAATTGAGAAGGATTTTACAGCTTGTTCTTTCTGATGCAGGATATGAGGTGCAAACTGCAGCCGATGGTGGCAGTGGTGTCGAATGCTGGAAAAACTGGAAGCCCTCTCTTGTACTCACTGATTTGAAAATGGCGCCACTCGATGGCCTTCATGTACTTCGTTACGGTTCTGATCATGCTCCGGAAATACCTTGTGTGATGCTTACCGCTTTTGGAACGGTTGAAACAGCGGTTGAGGCGATGAAGAATGGTGCCTTTGATTTCTTAACAAAACCGGTTGATCATGAGCAGCTTCTTGAAGTTGTGAAACAGGGGCTTGAGGGAAAACGTACAAAATCAAAAAAGACTGCAGATTTACTGGGTTCGTCCACTGTTATGCAGGAACTTCGAGAAGAAATAAATCTGCTCGCATCCACCGACAGTGCCGTTCTTATCCTTGGTGAGTCTGGAACCGGAAAAGAACTGGTGGCAAGAGGGATTCATAAGGCCTCAAAACGTAGTCAGGGACCTTTTGTCAGGATAAATTGTGCGTCTATTCCTGTAGATTTATTGGAAAGTGAACTGTTTGGGCACAAAAAAGGATCATTTACCGGAGCCACTGAGAACCATGAAGGTGCATTTGTAAGAGCAGATGGTGGTATTCTTTTTCTTGATGAAATTGGTGATCTGCCGTTAGCCCTGCAGCCTAAATTGCTCCATGCTGTAGAAGAAAAAGAAATTCTGCCCATCGGTGGCAAGAAACCTCAATCTGTTTCAGTAAAAATTCTTTCTGCTACCAACCTTGATCTGGATGAGATGGTAAGAGAAAGAAAGTTTAGAACGGATCTCTACTATCGACTAAATATTATGCGGGTTGTTCTTCCGGCACTTCGAGACAGAGGGCATGATGTTGAAGAAATTGCAGTAGCATTTCTGACGCGTTTTGCTCACGAATTTGATCGGCCTGTCTCCCGGATATCCGATAGGGCTATTGATATACTTAGGGCTTATCGGTGGCCTGGGAATGTGCGGGAACTTCGTAACGTAATGGAGCGGGCTGTGCTGAGATGCTCAGGGAAAGAGCTTGATTCTGATTGTATCTCTAATCTGACCAGTGAAGAGGAGAGCTTCTCGATTGAAACTGCTGGCTCAAACCTTGACCTGGTAGCTAAAGAACAGGAATTGCTGCTTGCTGCACTAAAACAACATAACTGGAACAAGACTCAGGCGGCTAAAGAACTGAATATAAGTCGTAGTGCTCTTCGTTACCGTTTACAGAAATATGGATTGAAAAAGTAGCGATAGAGTTATTGCCGCTACGATTTCCTGAGGGGAAAAAATAATCATTTTGCTTATTTAATAAATTTGTGAAATGGTTAAATTGTAGATGGCTAAGTAAAAAACTTCATATTTGAAGTGACGAAGAAGATGAAGAGTAACAGGAATATTCAATTAATAGGAACTTAGATGAAAAAGCGTATAAATATAGTTTCTTATGTCGGGTTCTGTGCCTTCTTGTTCGGCGTTTTAGCTGTTTTCTTTCCTGGTTCGGGGTGTGCCAGCAGTAGTGAGGCGCTGGAGTCCAGAGTTCTGTCGTCATTAGAATCACTTCAGATTCCTTTTGTTGCTAACCATGGACAGTTAGACCCGCAAGTTGCCTATTTTGCGAAAATCCTCAATGGTACAATGTTTGTAACAGTTGAGGGAGAGCTTGTGTATCGGTTTGGACAAGTAGCTCAGGATACGTCCGGCAGGCAATTTCCCCTTATAAAAGAAAAATTGATAGGAGCCCAGGTAGAAAATATTATCGGGCTTCGTCCATCCACTACCCGGGTAAACTATTTTCAGGGTGGTACACCTGAAGAGTGGGTTACAGGTGTTGAGACGTATATGGACGTGAATCTGGGTGAAGTTTATAGCGGTATTGAATTACGCTTAAAAGCTTACGGAAATAATGTTGAAAAACTCTTCTATGTCGCACCGGGTGCACTTCCTGGCAATATTAGGCTCGAAATATCAGGAGCAGATTCTCTGCAGGTTAATGAACATGGGCAATTGCTTTTAACAACAGAGTTTGGTTCGATTGCATTTACCAAACCGGTTGCCTGGCAGGTAATAGATGGAAAACGAAATCCTGTAACTGTTGAATATGAAATTATTGCAGCCGCTGGCCACCCTGGGGAATATCGTTTTGACGTCGGTTCCTACGATCCTGCAATCCCTCTGGTAATAGACCCGCTCCTTGCATCAACGTTTATCGGTGGAAGTGGAGATGATACTGGTCATTCAATAGCTCTTGACTCACAAGGGAATGTATATGTGACAGGAGAAACCTCGTCTGCCAGCTTTCCTGCAAATGTTTATGATACCAGTTATAACGGAGGAGACTGGGATGTTTTTGTTGCGAAACTTTCCCCGGATCTTACAACTCTTCAGGCTTGTACCTTTTTGGGTGGCAGCAATAAAGATGTTGCGTACAGTTTAGCCATCGATGCCACTGACTCCATCTATATAACCGGAACAACAGCCTCTCCTGACTATCCGGTCAATGTCAATAGTTACGATACCAGTTTTAACAATAATACAAATAACAGCTTTACTGATATCTTTGTCAGTAAACTTTCGTCCGATCTTTCTACTCTTGTTGCTTCTACTTTTATCGGAGGAGTAAACAGTGAAGAGGGGAGAGCACTGAGGATTTTGTCAGGAGATATCTTTGTGACCGGATTCAGTTCCTCTCCTGATTTTCCCACAACAACAGGAGCCTATGCGACTACTCTTCACGGTACCAGTGCCAGTGATGATATTATTGTACTTAAAATGCCTTCGGATTTGTCAACAGTAACTGCCTCGACTTTTTTAGGCGGTTCAAATGATGATAGTGGACGATCTCTGGCTTTTGATTCGGATGATAATGTTTTTGTTACAGGTGGTACAAGTTCTGATGATTTCCCGAGCACCACAGGGCATGACTTCGTTTTTGGAGGTGGTGAACAGGTCTTTATAGCTAAACTTCCATCAGATCTGACGGCTCTTACGGCAGCGTCTGTTATCGGAAGTGGAGGGTATGTCAGTATCGCTCACAGTATTCAGGTGGATTCCTCAGACAATATTTTTATTACAGGAGAAACAGATTCATCCACTTTTCCGACTACTGCAGGTGCCTACGACCGGAGTAATCCTTCCTCATCAGATGCCTTTGTTACCCGAATGAATAATGATCTGACAAGCATACTGGCATCCACTTTTTTAGGTACTGGAAGCTGGGAAACAGGGTATTCCCTTGTACTGGATGATTCAGATAATGTGTATGTCTCTGGTTTCTCAGGGTCAGGAGATTTTCCTACATCTCCAATGGCCTATGATCATAGTGTTGAGGCAGGTTATGATGCGTTTATTACAAAATTTTCTCCGACACTTACAACGATATTGGCATCCACCCTGCTTGGTACAACAGATACGACCTGGAGCCGTTCTCTGGCACGTGATTCTTCCGGGAATGTTTATATAACAGGAAATACCTTTGTGTACTCAGACAATTATCCGTTTCCAACAACACCAGGAGCTTACGATACGACCTGGAACAGCGGCAAGGATGTGTTTATTTCACGATTTGATTCTGAACTTTCCGGATCCGGCCTGCAGTTCAGCAGCATCCACTATAACATAGATGAATCTGCTGCAGAGGCAACCGTCACCGTCACTCGTACTGGAAGCGGCAGTGGCGCAGTATCGGTGAGTTATTCCTCAACTAACGGTACTGCAATAGCAGGCTCTGACTATACTGCAGTGGCAGGTACTTTGCAGTGGGCCGATGGCGACAGTAGTGATAAATCATTTACGATTCAGATTTTACCGGATACCGATGTCGAAGGTGGAGAAACGGTGAATCTTATCCTTACAGATCCCGTTGATATTGCATTGGGAGCACCTCAGCTTGCTACTTTAACTATTATTGATGATGAGACTCCCGGAACGCTGCAATTCACTGCAGCAACTTCCAGCGTAAATGAAAATGATCTGGCTGGAACGGCAACCGTTGTTGTTAGCCGCAGTGGTGGCAATAATGGTATCGTGACGGTGGACTATATAAGCAGCAACGGCACGGCTGTTGCCGGAGTAGATTATACAGCAAGCAGTGGAACATTGAGCTGGGCGGATGGTGAAACAGCAGATAAATCATTTCTAGTAACGATTAGTGATAATAGCGATCTGGACGGTGATAAAACCTTAACACTGTCCCTGGAATCACCCACAGGAATGGCAACCCTGGGAACACAGGATGAAACTGTTCTTACAATCGTGGACGATGAAGTGGCCGGTTCTCTGCAATTTAGCCAGGAAAGTTATCCGGTAATGGAATCTGTTGGAAATGTGCTTGTTACTGTAACGCGCCTTGGAGGTACAACAGGTGCTGTCTCGGTGGAGTATTTTACCCTGGACGATACCGCTTTAGAGGGCATTGATTATTCTGAAACAACCGGAGTATTAAGCTGGGCAGATGGGGATAGCAGCACTAAAACATTTTTGGTGCCAATCGTTGATGACAGTGTCATTGAAGGAGAGGAAAAAATAACTCTCACGCTGCATAACCAGACAGGTTCCGCCACTCTTGGTGTGTATAATGTCGCAAATATTAATATCAGCGATGACGATGACCCTGCTGCTCAGGATACATTGCAATTTAGCACGGCGACGTACACTGTATCAGAAAATGGATCAACGGCTACCATTACTGTGACCCGTACTGACAGCAATGCCCAGGATGTTTCAGTGCAATATACAACGGCTAATGGCACAGCAGTATCCGGTTCAGATTATACGGTTACAAGTGGTACGCTTGACTGGCCGGCTTATGATTCAAACAATAAGACATTCAGTGTCCCGATACTCGACGATGCTGTCGATGAAGGCAACGAAACGCTTACCCTTAGCCTTAGCAGTCCAACGGGTTCAGCTGTCGTGGGTAGTATCAACACGGCATCATTAACGATTCTGGATGACGATGTTGCTCCAACAGAACATGGAAGTATTGAATTTGATGTGCCTGTTTACTCTGCCTGGGAAAATGATGGTTCCTTTGACGTAACCGTGTTTCGTGTGAATGGAAGTGATGGTGAAGTTACCGTTGAATATGCAACATCTGACAATACGGCAATAGCAAGTAGTGATTATAACGAAACGAGCGGTATGCTCACCTGGCCTGATGGCGACGGTGATTATAAAACATTTACGGTGCAGATTATTGATGATGAGGATTATGAAGGAGATGAGCTGGTTAATCTGACACTGAGCCAGCCGGGAGGCGGTGCCACTTTAGGCACACGGCCGACGGCAGTTTTGAAGATCATGGAGAATGAACAATCCAATCAACCCGGAACTCTGCAGTTTAGTGCTTCTGAATATACAATTGCTGAAACAACTCCAACAGTTTTAATTACCGTCACTCGTACTAATGGGAGTAATGGTTTTGTACAGATCGACTATGCAACCAGTGATGGTACGGCAGTATTTGGTGGCGATTATGATGAGATGAGCGGCAGTCTGGAGTGGGAAGACGGAGATACAGCAGAGAAGACATTTCTTGTGAATATTCTGGATGATGACGAAAATGAAGGTGATGAAACAGTACAGCTTAGCCTGAGCAATCCTATTGGCGGTGCTGTTATCGGCGCTATAAATTCAGCAGTAATAACCATAGTGGATGATGAGGCACAGCCAATAGTACTGGCAGGTGACTTGAATAACGATTCCGCTGTGACTGTTGCCGATGCTATTCTTGGCCTTCAGGTCTTGTGCAATCTTCCTGTCTCGGTAACTTTGGAGAATTCTTTGAATCCCAGCACTCCTCCAGGATTAGATGATGTGATTTATGTGCTTGGACAAGCTGCATTACCTGAATAAAATACAGGTGTAATGAAGAGAAATAGCTGAATTACAGATATTTTAGTCCAATGGTTTTTTGTTTTTTATCATGCCAGATAATCTGTCCACTGATCTTTACAGGTACTTCTGCTGTCATAAGTTCACCCTGTGGTTCTGCAATCACTAAAAGTTGTATTTGAGCAGTCACGCCAAATGTGCAGCAGGAGTGAGTCTGTACCTGTATCCCGCCTAGACCCGCATTTACAATATTGCCAAGTTGTGGAGCAGTTTCGTTTTCTGTTTGTTCTGTTGCAGATAGCAGCACTGGCAGTTCCAGTTTTCTCCGCGGTTCTTTTCTTCTCTCGTATTGAAATGTAGCCACATTCTTTCCTCTTGCTGGGCATCTGTATTTTTTTACTAAATTGATTAGCAAATACTATTCCAGTCGTCTCATTGTTTTCTTTCTCTCAATATATTGAGCCGCTTCAGCTGGTTGAATATTTATTCGTTATGGAAAAGAATGGTATTCACTGGTCGTTATGAGCCGGTGCAGCCGGTTGATATCAACCGGTTAGCTGTTGGGTATTAGCTTTGCTCCGTACAGCTTTGTAACAACGTCCTGTATTATCAGCATTTCTATCCAGAATGGTGTGGTGGTATTTTTATTGCATACATTAGTGGGGATGGTTTGCCAGTTGATAGCAACTGCAAGCTCAAGTGGAATACTCTAACCATGAAATTAATCCTGTTTGTCCGACATCTTTGAGAAGTTGTCATGTCTTCGTATAAAAAACAGTAAGAAAAGAATCTTGTCTCCATTTAATGAGATATACAGAGGAGTTATT
>JAOZLM010000068.1 GCA_029934815.1 Desulfocapsa sp.
AGAAGCAGGAGTCTGGGCTGCATGGAAAGGATGGTGGCAAGGGCAACGAGTTTCTTTTCGCCGCCAGATAGTTTGTGAGTGATCCGTTCTTCAAAACCCCGCAAGCCAAGATGCTCGAGGGTTTGTATGGATATCTTCTGTGCCTCTTCCGGTGTTTTTCCCATATTTAAGGGGCCAAAGGCCACATCTTCAAGAACCGTTGGTGAAAACAGCTGATCGTCAGAATCCTGAAAAAGAAATCCAAGCTTTTGTCGAAGGTTCCGAAAATCCTGTTCCCCTTGCATGACATTACCTTCCAGCAACACTTCCCCGGAATCAGCATCTAACAATCCCATGATAATCTGAAAGAGAGTTGTTTTACCGCAACCATTTGGGCCCATAATACCAATGTGCTCGTCAGTGATGGAAAAGTTGAGCTGTTCAAGGATGGGTGGAGATTTTTTGGTATGGGAAAAACGGATGTTTCGCAGTTCCAGGAGTGGTGGTTTAGCGGTCATAATGGTCTGTTTTATGAAAAATTGGGAAAAAGAGAAAAGAACGTCAGTAAAAGTGCAATAAACAAAAGTGCAGAAAGAAAAATATAGTCAGCTAACCCTGCAGTTTGCCGGTGTAATGGAATAAGTACTCCTGAAAAACCACGGAGCAGCATGGCCTGATGCACCCGATCTGCTCTATTCCAGCTTTTCACAAGGGTCATGGCGAATAAGTTGCTGTAGGTGCGGTAGGTGTGCAGATTGCTTCCGGGAATAAAGCCGCGCAAGCGGGCTGCCCGTTGCAACCGTTTATATTCCTGATTGATAATAAAGAGCTGGCGGTACGAGAAGAGAAAGAGGAATGTGAGTTTTGTGGGCATTCCTATGTTTTGAAGGGCGTATCCAAGGCTTGCAGCATTTGAAGTGGCAATCAGGGATAGAAAACAGAAAAAAATAGCATTGGTTTTTAAGGCAATCAGGGTCGCAATCGCAAGTCCCGAAGAAGAATCACCGCTATAAGTCAGGGGCAGAGTGATGAAGAGGAAGAGTGTGAAGATATTTACAAGAGCAATTCGTTTCAGAAAGAGTTGCGGATCCGGTTTTGAAAGAACTAGCAAAATCGCACTGAAAACGCAGCCTGCAACGGCAACCGTCATATCAGTATTAAGCGCCAGTACCAGACTGAGTACCATAGCCCCAATGAGTTTCACTCTTGCATCACGCCTGTGAAAGAGACTGTTGCCACTGGCAAAAGATTCTACGTTCATCCTTGGCGGGTATCGTTTGTTTTTCTGTTTCTCAGCCAGGCAACAAGACCTGCCAGACCTAAAAGATATCCAATTCCCCCCATGATATCACGAAATCCCGGCTTTTGTTCCCTGGATTTGGCAAGCGTACGTTTGATGGGTGCCAGTTCTTCAGCCAGAATTTTTCTGAATATCTCCTCAAGCTCTTCATTGCTGAGGGTTTGCTGCTGAGGGATTCTATTACTAATTGTTTCTGCCAGATATTCAGTGGCAGGAATAAGCCACTCAGATTGATGTCCTTCGCCACCGCTAACAGTAATCAGCATATCTGTAGCTTTTTCTTTTACAAGCGCAGGGATCACAAAAGTGAATATCCCTTTATTGTCTCCCGTTCCCTCTAGAAGCAGTTCGGCTGTTTCTGCATTTTTTACGGTGACTGTTCCGTTTACAAGCGGGTGATTACCGGAAAATCCGGATTCAACAGTTACAGTATTTCCAGAGACCCAGGCAAAAACATGGATTTTGTGGGCTTGTGCCTGTACAGGTAGCAACAGTAGAATAAGAAACAGATACAAGAGATTAGGCTTCATTTTTAAGTCTCTATGGAGAGTATTTCCGGTTGTACTTTGACCAGAAAATTGACAACAAACATGGTGATCAATCCCTCAATAAGCATGACCGGTAAATGACTGATCAGTACCAGACCTGCAACTTTTAGAAATCCATGATCAGAGAAATAGAGCGCCATGGCCATAAGTATTGCCGAGAGAAGGATTGAGCAAAATCCTGCAAGAAAACCTGCAATCGCCCGCTGTTTGGAATTCTTTTTCAGCCATGGATGCAGTATTAGCCCGCAAAAAACAGCAGGGCCGGCAATAATCAAACCATTCACGCCGAGCACCACAATACCGCCATATTGAAAAAACAGTGCCTGTAGCATAAGAGCTACCACGATGGCCGGAAATGCACCCCAGCCAATAATGAGCCCAAGTAATCCGCCTAAAAGAAGATGCACAGAGCCGGGACCTAAAGGAACATGAATAAGAGAAGCCACAAAAAAGGTAGCAGAAAGCAGAGATACGCTCATAATACGATCGTAATCCAGCTTTTTCAGGCCAATAGCCGTTCCAACTGTTGTTAATACAGCGCCTCCGGCAAGAACAGGTGCACTGAGAATTCCCTCTGAAATATGCATATCAGTTTTTGCTCTTTTAGTGCAGGTGCTGACCGGTCGAACCCATGGACAGGTTTGAGTTACGAACGCCGCGCAGTGCCCGCAAAGTATCGGAAAGGGTTTGCACTTCGCCGGCCTTCCCACGGACAATAATCACCTCCAGACAGTTGTCATGATCCATGTGGACGTGGGTGGTGGAGACAATTTGATGGTGAAAATCGTGTTGCAGCTCTGTCACTTTTTCCTGTAGTTTTGGCTGATGATGGTCGTACACAAGGGAGATCACGCCCATCACATCTTTATCTGCTGCCCACTCTTTTTCAATGATACGGTTACGGATAAGATCACGCAGGGCTTCAGAACGATTTTGATAATGACGATCCTGAATAAACCCATCAAAATCTTCAAGGAGTGAATCTTCCATGGAAACAGTAAAGCGTTTGAGCATTTGTAACACCTTTTTTGAATTTGTGTTACAGTAACACGGTGTAGGTGTAAAGGTCAACTCTCACTTTTTATGAGGATTCCAGTGAAGTATTCCATTGAAGCCATCGGTATTGTGCACTCCTGTTATCGTGAAAAATTCGGTATTCCAAGGCAGCCGGGGCTGGTGAAAAGTGCAAAGGGAGCGATCGAATTATTGCCGCCCTGTAATCGTGAGGAAATGTTTAATGAACTGGATCAATTCTCCCATATCTGGGTGCAGTTTCAGTTCCATGAAGCAGTGGCAGATGGTTGGCGGCCGACGGTTCGTCCCCCCTGGCTTGGCGGGCAGAAACGAGTGGGAGTATTTGCCAGTCGCAGTCCTCATCGCCCTAATTTTTTAGGGATGTCGGTTGTGCGTCACCATGGACTCCGCAGGGAAAAAAAAGGATTGTTTTTGGATATCAGCGGTATGGATCTGTTACAGGGAACACCTGTTTTTGATATTAAACCGTATGCGCCATACAGCGATATGCTGAAGGAAGCCTCTAATGGCTTTGTGAAATTTGCCGCAGAGCCGGTGGATGTCCAGTTTACCCCCGAGGCGAATGAAAAGTGTCTGCAATATGAAGAAAAAACAGGAAGGAGTTTACAGACCCTGATTGAGGAAATTCTTGTTCAGGATCCACGCCCTGCCAGCCAGCGATTGAAAAAACGGGAATATGGCATGCTGTTGTGGGAAATGAATGTTCGCTGGATGGCAGATGGACAGTTATTTACAGTCTTCTCGGTAAAAAAAAGATCTTAAAAAACTGAGTGCACATACTTCGCACTAATCATTCATAATACTGTCGAGGAGCGTATCCAGTTCTTTTTTCTCAAAGTCGAGGGGGAAGATTCCCGGGTTTTGGTATCTCCCTCATCAAAGAAGTCCTGTTCTGTTGTGGAGGGTCCATAAATATCCAGAGCACGGCTCCAAGTTCCACCGATTTTTCTTGTCCTTCCGGATTCTTCAGGAGGTATTCAGCTGTGGACAATGCTGCAAAACCCCACCATCCCGGATTTGTGCAGGTAAAGGTGAAAATGCCATTGCTGTCCGTATGTACAAGCTGGGTGATATGATAATCACTGGCAGCACTATATTGTTGTTGCTGGTTGTAGAACTCTACTTCCACAGCAGTGTTTGCCATCGCTTTCCCGTGCTGTTGTACCCGCCCAACGAAGGTATTTCCTGTGTAGTTTCCAAAAGGACGCAGGAGAGGAATAATCTCAACGGGAGTGCCGGTGGCAGAGTCCCAGCCATCATCGGCTCCGAATGCGGGAATAATCACTTTAGTATAATGGATGATAAAACTGTCTTCGGTTGGTTCCCAGTATGGGTGTGGCTCCATAACAAAATGATATACTCCCGGGCGTTTTACCGGATATTCAAGCTGCCAGGCAAGATGATCCATGAGGCTGGTTTTTTCCAGGGAGTTTAGTAGATCGGTTTTTTTATCATCTTTAACCACGTAGAAAGCAGCAGGTTTTTCAAGGGGCATACCGATTTCTTCAAAGGGATGAGAGAAGGAGAGAGTCAGGGAAACCGTTCTGTTATCTGGTGAGACAGTATTTTGTGCAGGAATTATCATTCCAAAGTGTGCAGTTGCGGAGCAGGGAAGCAGACAGGACAGGATTAACAGAAGTAGAGCAGAGGCAGTTTGTTGCATGGTAATCTCCAGAGCGAAGGTAACACTAAAAAAATATTTGTGTTACTGTAGCGGAGAAAAAACTGTCTGTCAAGGTGAGGGTGTTGGAGCTGGTTTGGAAAAGTTGGAAAGTCTGCAACGGACTCGACCACCAAGGTCGTAAGCGCTGGTTGTAGTATTGAAAGTCAAGCCGTTGCCGGTTATATCTATTTTTTCTCCAAGTACCTGCGTTCTGCCGGGTGAGACGGCAAGGTGAGTGGATTCACTGTAAATAAGCAGGTCAGTGTAGAGCTCAAATTTGTCTTTTGGTTTCATCACCACCACTTCATCAATGAGGGTCAGAATGGATTGCGGTTTATCTAAAACACCGCGTCTGGCAGAGACAAAGGTTTGCTCCCCATCTTGTGCAATGATAACAGCGTCTACCTCATCAAGCAGGAATTCATCTTTTTTTTGCCCTGTGTAGGCTCGTTTTGCAGCAATTTCAAGGGTGGTATTCCCGTCTTCACTTTGGGTTATACGTACACCTTCAAGGTCGAAATTGTGACTATCCAGTTTTCGGTCAGCAAAAGAGGCATCGTATCCTCCACGAGGACTTAAGAATGCAGCGGCCGGGCTGCGCCATAACGGATAGCTGAGAAAAAGCAAAAGGGGAATAAGCCAGATCAGGTTTCTGCGGGTAATCATCGGCTCATATACTGCTGCAGAAGTTTTTTGTGCTCTCCGGTAGCTGTGAGGATGAGATCACAAATTTCACGTACAGCGCCGTGTCCACCACTCAAGGTGGTCACATAATGTACCATTTCCTGAATTTCAATAACTGCATTAGCCGGGGCAACGGACAAGCCTACCCGCTTTAATAGCACCATATCAAGCCAGTCATCACCCATATAGGCGATTTCAAAGGGTTTGAGACCGGTTTTTTTGCAGATTTCCTTGTAAGCCTCAAGTTTATTGGAAGAGCCTTGATACAAGTGACTGATTTTTAGATCCTGACCACGGCGGGTAAGTGCTTCAGAGCTTCTGGCGGTGATGATTCCAACTTCCACACCGCTGTCCTGTAACATTCGTAAACCAAAACCATCCTGCGTATTAAAGCTTTTGGATTCTTTCCCTTCGTGGGAATAGATGAGGTTGCCGTCTGTCAGTACACCATCCACATCAAGGAGCAGGAGTTTGATTGCCTTGGCTTTAGGAAGTGCCTGCTGCCAGGATTTGCTGCGGGTTTCCTGTCCGGCTTTTTCACGCACCAGCTGGCGGTAGCCCTCACGGACTTCGCAATCAGACGGGTAATCGCCAGCTTTTGATGGCGTACAGGAGTCGTTGTTCATGCAGTAACCGCTTCGTGAACCCGAATGAGTTGTTTTAAGAGTGGCTCGATGGAATCAAGGGGTATGGAGTTTGGGCCGTCACATAGTGCTTTATCGGGATCAGGATGTACTTCCATAAATAAGCCATCAATACCGGCTGCAACAGCTGCACGGGAAAGCGGTGCAATAAATTCACGCTGACCGCCTGAAGATCCGCCACTACCACCTGGGAGTTGTACAGAATGAGTAGCATCAAAAATAACAGGGCAGCCAAATCCACGCATAACGGGAAGCGATCGCATATCAACCACCAGATTATTGTAGCCAAAGCTGGCACCACGTTCCACAAGCATGGTTTTGGTGCCGCCTGCACCCCTTAGTTTGTTTACCCCGTTTTTCATATCCCAGGGAGAAACAAACTGCCCCTTTTTGAGATTTACCGGTTTGTCTGTTTTGGCAGCAGCAACAAGTAGATCAGTCTGGCGGCATAAAAACGCAGGGATCTGGATAATATCCAGCACTTCAGCAGCGGGTGCCACCTGGCTCACATCATGCACATCAGAAATAACAGGAACCTGCAACTCCTCCCGAATTCGGGAAAGGATCTCCAGCCCTTCGTCAAGACCCGGTCCCCGATACGATTCAAGGGAGGTACGGTTGGCCTTATCAAAAGAGGCTTTGAAAACATACGAGATACCCAGCCGGGCACAGATTTCCTGCATTGTGCCGGCGACTGTTCTGGCCAGCTCTTCTGATTCAAGGGCGCAGGGGCCAGCAATAAGCAGCAGTGGATTTCCGGATCCTACCTGAATATCCGTTCCTTGCGGAGTGGCAACCGAAACAGTCATTTGCTTTTATCCCTTGTGTTTGATAGCTGCGGCCACAAAGTCACGGAAAAGTGGATGTGGCTTCATGGGTTTGGATTTAAATTCCGGATGGAACTGGCAGCCGAGGAACCATGGATGGTCAGCGATTTCAACAATTTCAACCAGGGTATTATCAGGGGAAGCACCGGATATTACCATACCTTTTTCTTCCAGCTGCGCGCGGTAATCGTTGTTAAATTCATACCGATGACGATGCCTCTCAAAAATTTCCTCTTCCCCGTAAGCAGCTTTTGCAAAGGTGTTCTCAGCGAGTACACAGGGGTAGGCACCAAGACGCAGCGTTCCGCCTTTGTCAGAGCCTTCATCACGAACCTGCGTTTTCTGCGTTCGGTAATCAAACCATTCTGTAATCAGATAGATAACAGGATTATCTGTTTTATCGACCAGTTCAGTTGAGTGTGCATCGGCAAGATTAAGCACATTTCTTGCGTATTCCACAACGGCCAGCTGCATACCAAGGCAAATACCAAAGAAAGGAATTTTATTTTCACGGGCGTAGGTGATGGCGTTGATTTTTCCCTCCACACCACGTCTGCCAAATCCACCGGGAACAAGCACTCCGTGACACCCTGCGAGAAGTTCTTTTGCATCTTTTGATTCGAGGTCTTCAGCACTGATATAAGTCAGTTCAACTTTTACATCGTTGGCAAGTCCTCCATGAACCAGTGATTCATGCAGACTTTTGTACGATTCGGTGAGATCGACATACTTTCCGGTAATGGCAATCTGGATGGTATCTTTTGGATGCTGAATTTTGTGAACCAGATCTTCCCAGGGTTTGATATTGGGCTTCCCGGTCCATATATTCAAAAGTTCAAGAACCTTAGTGTCGAGTCCCTCCGCATGCAGGCGCAAGGGCACTTCGTAGATGGTATCCACATCGATCGCTGTAATTACTGCATCAACAGGAACATTACAGAACATACTCATCTTTCTCTTGAGGCTGTCATTGATGGGTACTTCTGTGCGGCAAACCAGAATATCAGGCTGAATACCATCTGCCCGTAACTCACGAACAGAATGCTGAGTGGGTTTGGTTTTCACCTCTCCTGCGGCCTTGATGTAAGGCACCAGAGTAAGGTGGATAAAAAGAGAATATTCCCGGCCCAGATCAATACGTAACTGACGAATAGCTTCAATAAAGGGCAGGCCCTCAATATCACCAACGGTACCGCCAATTTCGATAATGGCAACATCCACAGTACCCTCAAGCTGCATTACCGCAGCCTTGATTTCGTCTGTTATGTGGGGAATTACCTGGACGGTGCCGCCAAGATATTCACCCCGGCGTTCTTTATTGATTACCGAGTAGTAAATCCGTCCGGAAGTGTAATTGTTTTTCTGCGCCATCACTGCGTTGGTATAGCGCTCGTAATGTCCCATATCGAGATCTGTTTCCGCACCGTCATCGGTGACAAAAACTTCACCATGCTGGAAGGGATTCATGGTGCCCGGATCGACATTGATATATGGATCGAGTTTCTGGAAAGTGACGGTGAGCCCACGTGCTTCGAGCAGTGCGCCAAGGGCTGCTGCGGCAAGCCCTTTTCCAAGAGAAGAAAGAACGCCGCCGGTCACGAAAATAAATTTGGTTCGTTTGGATGATTTTGAATTTTTCATGGAGTGCACTATAGCTCTTCTATCATTTTTAAAACAGAAAAAACGAGGCGAGCGGTGGTCTTTTTTCTTGTTTTTCAGGGCGACAGTGCATATCTCTTTGTGGTAGGAATCATTATTGACGCGTGGAGGCCAGAATGATACAAAATCAGAGAGCTGCAAGGCTTGTAATTGTTATACTATCAATATTTTTGACGTACGGGAGCAGTGTCATGGCAGAAGAACGAAAGGCAGTATTTGGCGGTGGCTGTTTCTGGTGCATGGAATCACCCTTTGAGGAGCTGCCGGGAGTAATTGATGTACAGGCAGGGTACAGCGGTGGAACAGAAGCAGATGCACATTATGATCTGGTGAGTAGTGGTCGTACGGATCATATCGAGTCGGTGGAGGTGCAGTATGATCCTCAAAAAATCAGCTATGGTGAACTTTTGGAGACCTTCTGGCGTCAGATTGACCCCACCGATGGTGGTGGGCAGTTTGCTGATCGTGGAGATCACTATAAAACTGCTATTTTCTACGGAAATGAAGAGGAAAAACGTATTGCTGAAGAGTCAAAGCAGCGTTTGCAGGATTCGGGGCTCTTTGACAAACCGATTAAAACAGCTGTTGTAAAGGAAGAACCATTTTACCCGGCAGAAGAGTATCATCAGGATTATTATAAGAAGAATTATGCGCACTATTCTGCCTATAAAGCGGGTTCAGGACGAAAAGATTTCGTAGAAACCGTCTGGCCGCAAAAGCTGGCTCAACAGCAAGGTAAATACAGTAAACCATCGGATAAAGAATTACGTGGTAGCCTCACTTCCCTGCAATACAAAGTAACTCAAAAAGAGGGCACTGAACCTTCCTTTGATAACGAGTTCTGGGACAATAAGGCTGAGGGAATCTATGTGGATATTGTATCTGGAGAACCTCTGTTCAGCTCAAAAGATAAGTATAAATCCGGGACTGGCTGGCCAAGTTTTACCAGAGCTCTGGAAGAAGAAAATGTGCTTGAAAAAGAAGATCGCGGCCTGTTTTCTGTTCGTACAGAAGTTCGAAGCAGTCATGGCGATTCCCACCTTGGCCATGTCTTTAATGATGGCCCGGCACCCACTGGGCAACGATACTGTATTAACTCTGCGTCGTTGCGTTTTATTCCCAAGGAAAAACTGGCTGCTGAAGGATATGGAGAGTTTGAGAAGTTGTTT